>JANNHC010000225.1:0-12845 GCA_031404215.1 Acidobacteriota bacterium | reverse complement strand
ATCGCTCCGCTTTCGTTCCGCGCCTCGTGGTCGATTTCGATGAATCCCACGACCGAGGTGATCCCTAGCGCCGCGTCGGCGATGCGCAGCAACGCGCGAGCGTTGTCAGCGAGGATCCCGGCGTCCTCGACGAGGTCGCCGATGCAGTAGCCCGGCAGCGCCATCTCGGGCGTCACGAGCAGGTCGGCCCCCTGAGCGGTCGCCTGCTCGAGCACGTCCAGGATCTTCGCGAGGTTTCCGTTGATGTCGCCGCTGATCGGGTTGAGCTGGGCGAGCGCTATGCGCATACAGGAGGAGCAGGGCTCAGGGTACAGGGCACAGGTGGCAGAGTACAGGGTACCCTGCCAACCTGTACCCTGCCAACCTGTACCCTGAGCCTTGAGCCCCCGGGTCCCGAGCCCTGAGCCTTTTTCCCTTATACTCATGGCCGGCAAAAATCCTATGAAGCTTCCAGTCTTCGTCTCGTCACGGCCGGCAGCGCGCCTCGGGATCGCTTCGCTGCTGAGCATTTCGGTTGTGCTCCTGTCCCACGCACAGGCGCCTCCCCCGCAGGCGCCACCGGCCGGCGCGCAGCCGCCTGCGGGCGGACGCGGTGGCGGCGGCCGCGCGTCGCAGGGCAGTCCCGCGTCGCAACGCCCCCCACAAACGGTCACGACCCAGACTTATGCGCTTGAACTCGTCCAGCAAGGCCAAAGTTTGTTTTCCTCCAATTGCGGGTTCTGTCATGGCCGCGACGCGATGGGCGGCGAAACGGGTCCGGACCTGACACGATCCGCGCTGGTGGCCGAAGACGTCCGCGGGGACAAGATCACGCCGGTCATCCGCAACGGCCGGCTCGACAAGGGAATGCCTCCGCAGAACCTCCCGGACGCCGACATCGCCGCGATCATCGCGTTCATCCACGATGCCAAGGCGAAGGCGGACTCGCTCGAAGGAAACCGCCGCACGGTCGACGTGGCCGATCTGCAGACAGGCAACCCACAGGCCGGCCAGGCGTACTTCAGCGGAGCGGGGGGCTGCGCGAAGTGCCACTCGCCCACGGGAGATTTCGCCGGTCTCGCGAATCGCCTGCAGGGTCTTCAGCTCTTCCAGCGCATGCTGTATCCCGGCGGCCGGGGCAGGGGAGGCACTCCGCCACCGGCGCCGATCGCCACGGTGAGGCTGCCCTCGGGCGCAAGCGTCACCGGCAAGGTCGCGTATCGCGACGAGTTTCTCATCGCCATCACCGATGCGGCGGGGTACTACCGCTCGTGGCCGATGAGCAAAGTCAAGGTCACGCTCGACAATCCTCTCGAGGCGCATATCGCGCAGCTCGCGAAGTACACGAACGACGACGTGCACAATGTGCTCGCGTACCTCCAGACGTTGAAGTAGGCCGACACCATGAATCTCCGACGCTACACGTTTCGTGTCATGACGAGCACGCTGCCGATTGCGTGCTGCGCCCTGCTCGTGGCCCAGAGTCCCGCTCCGAGCCCGCGTGGGCTCGACCCCGCGACGCTGCTCTCGCCGCCAGCAGACAGCTGGCCCACGTATCACGGCGACTACTCGGGCCGGCGTCACAGCCGGCTCACGCAGATCACGCCCGACAACGTCCACCAGCTCACCGTCGCGTGGACATTCCAGTCAGGCGCCGGCGCCCAAATCAAGGCGTCGCCCATCCTCGTGAACGGCGTCATCTACCTGACGATGCCGGACAACATATGGGCGATCGATGCGCGATCAGGCCGGCAGATCTGGCGATACACCTACCCGACCAACCAGGGTTTCCACATCGGGCATCGCGGCGCCGCGGTCTACAAAGACACGGTGTTCCTGACGACGCCGGATGCGCATCTCGTGGCGCTCGACATCAAGGACGGCAAGGTCAAGTGGGACGTCGTGATCGCGGACGCCAAGAAAGGGTTCTGGTCCACGAACGCCCCGCTGCTCATCCGGAATCACCTGCTCGTGGGGGTCTCGGGGGACTTCGACAATCTTCCGGGCACGCTCAAATCGTTCGATCCCGAGACGGGGAAGGTGCAGTGGATCTTCTACAGCACGCCGCCTCCCGGCACCCCCGATTCAATCAGCGGCGGCGCGACCGGTGGCCAGATGTGGATGACCGGCACGTACGACCACGATCTGAATCTCGTGTATCTCGGAACGGGAAATCCAACACCGGTGCTGAACGGGCCGGTGCGGCCCGGCGACAACAAATGGACCGGCAGCATCGTCGCGCTCAATCCCGACACCGGAAAACTCGTGTGGGGATTCCAGGTGAACCCGCACGACACGCACGACTGGGACGCGGCCGAGGTGCCCGTCCTCGTCGATGGCACGTTCGCGGGCGCGCCGCGCAAGATGCTGATGCAGGCCTCGAGGAACGGTTACTTCTTCGTGCTCGATCGGACGAACGGGAAGAACCTGCTGACGAAGCCGTTCGCGGCCGTGAACTGGGCGAAGGGCATCGACGAGAAGGGGAGTCCGATTCCGGATCCGGCGCGGGAGCCGGCGCGGGACGGGCGACTCGTCGCGCCCAACGAGGGCGGCGGCACCAACTATCGTTCGCCGAGCTTCGATCCCAGAACCGGGCTCTTCATCGTGAGCGCGCAGGATGGGTACGGCATCTACTTCTTCAAGCCCGAGCACGGCGCCTACGGCTGGGCAGGCGCGGATTATAACGTCCACGGTAAGGGCATGCTCCGCGCGATCGAGTACCAGACCGGCAAGGTCCGATGGGAGCACGACATCGGCGGTGAAGGCAGCGCGGGCGTGCTCACGACCGCCAGCGGGCTGACATTCTCCGGCGATGCCGCCAACAGCGTGTTCGCGCTGCGCACGGGCGATGGGGCGACGCTCTGGCACTCGACCATTGGGCGCGTTGGCAACGGTCCAATCACGTACGAACTCGACGGCAAACAGTACATGCTGGTTGCTGGCGGCGGCGTGTTGTACGCATGGACGCTGCCGGAAAAGATGGCCGCGCCCCCCGCCCGGTAACGGCCCGAAGGGATCAGGTCTCGATTCTCGCCGGCCGCGAATCCCGCGCCACCACTCACGTCTTCGTCCGTCCCACCTAATTCTTCTGTCGATCGACTCTGACCCAAACGGCGCTCCTCTCGTACACGTCTTATCAGGCGGAAGGAGACGTGACGCCATGGTTGCTGTCGCTCTGCTCGCCTGCGCGCTCGCGGTTGCGGCCGGCTCTGAATCCAGTCCTTCGGTTACGCCGGAGGACGCGATTGGTTACCGCGTGCGTGCCATCGACGCGCGGTCTCAGGCGTGGATCCGTGCCGGCGCGTCGGGATCCGCGACGTTTCGATCACTGCTCGCCAGGCTCTCGAAGAGCGATCTCATCGTCTATGTCGTGACCGTCGATCGGATCAGCGGCGGCGCCGCCGGCCAGCTGTTCTTCGTGACCGCGACCCCGCGCGCGCGCTACGTTCGCATCGAGGTCGCGGCAGATCGAAACTTGAAGGACATGGTCGCACTCGTCGGACACGAGCTTCAGCACGCGGTGGAGATTGCGGACGCCCCGCGCGTGCGCAGTCCGCAGTCGATGGCATTGCTGTATCTCGGCATGCCTGAAAACTCCTTCCGGAGTCAGTACGATTCCGTGGCGGCGCGCGTGACGGAGAGCCGGATTCGAAATGAGTTTGCCGGGTACCGGGCAGGACCGCCGTCAAATCCCGAGGGGCAGTCGCTCGCGGCGCTGGCCAGAGGGCGCTCATCGCTTCGCGAGTGAGCGGTAATCTTCGACGATGCGACTATCACCGTCACACTTTGGTGGCGCGCGTCATCGGGCAATCCTGCCGGACGTGCTGCGATCGGCTCCCGACTACGCCTCCGCGTTCACCGCCGCGATGAGGGCCTTGATGTAGCCGAATGCATACGCAAAGCCCTGCGCGCCCCTGAGGTCGCCGACGATAGGCGGCACGTGGTCCGGCATCATCATCCCATCGTACCCGACTTCCTTGTACACCCGCATCGCCTTCAACATATCAACATCCCCATCGTCGATGAACGTTTCCTGGAACCGCAGGAACCCGCCGCGGATGTTGCGAAAATGTACATTGAAGAGTTTTTTGCGCGTACCGAAGTAGCGAATGACGTCAAAGATTTCCTGTCCGGGCCTCTCGAGCATCTCGCTCACCGTGCCCTGGCAGAAGTTCAGGCCGTGATACGGGCTCGGCGAAATACTGACGAAGCGCTTCAGCCCGTCAACGCTACCGAGCACGGTTTCCACGCCGCGAAAACCTTTGCCGCGCGGCATGCCCGGATCCTGGGGGTGGCACGCCATTCGGACCTTGTATTCCTCCGCCACCGGGATCACGCGCTCGAGGAAGTACGTGATGCGCTCCCAGTACGCCTCCGCGCCGACCGTTCCCGCCTCCGTCAACGGCGGGTCCTGCCGGGCGTCGTCGTAAACGAATGTGCTGTACCGGGCGCCGCCACGCCCTGGCGTGCTCGCGGTGCGAACGACGCCGAGGAGCGTGAGGTTGTATTTGACTGAGGGGATACCCGCGCGCGCGGTATTGCGGAGCATCTGGCAGATGTCGTCGATCTCGCGGTCTCGCTCCGGACTCTTGCCGAGCAGGATATTCGGGTTCTCCGCACGCGCGATCGGATTCGAGCTCATGGGGAGCGGCACCATGTCGAGCGCGATCCCGAAGCGCTCGACCCGTTCGCGCAGCCGCGTCAAACTGTCTGTCGTCCATTGATCGTCGAGTTTGGCCGAAGGGAGGCGGCTGCAGATGTGGGTCACGCCAAGGGGAGCGAGGATCCCGAGCACCTCGTCGGATGAGTCGTGCTGCGTGCCGACCTTCATCAAGGCACGCCGAGCCGGGGCCGCCGGTTTCCGTGCGCCCGGCGCCTGAAGCGGCCCGGACGTCGCCGCACCCGCGCCCGCCGGCGCGCCCGCCACCATGCCGAGTCCAGCAAGCTGCACGAAGTCGCGACGGTTCATCATAAGGGGCTCAGGGTATCGCGATGCCAGGGGCGCAGCGCAAGTGGTTTCGCGCGAAAGCCGGAAGCTGGGAACTGGACGCTCGGAAGCTGTATTATTCCGGCCATGAACAGCTTTTCCCGCCGCCGCCTCTCGATGCCCGCCCGGCTCGCCGTGGCGCTGACGCTTTGTGGCCTTGGCGCAGTGGCCATTGCTTCGGCCCAGGGTGGGGGCGCGCGTTCGAGCGCGCGGAATAATCCTGACGAAAAAGAGTGGATCCAGCTGTTCAACGGTCGTGACCTGAGCGGCTGGACACCGAAGTTCTCTCACCACGACCTCGGCGTGAACCTCAACGACACCTTCCGCGTAGAAGACGGCCTCCTGAAGGTGCGCTACGACAAATGGGCCACGTTCAACGACGAGTTCGGACACATCTTCCACCAGGACTCGTTTTCGTACTACATTCTGGCGGCGGAGTACCGCTTTGTCGGCGAGCAGGTCGCCACGAAACGGACCGATCTCGCCTGGGCGATTCGAAACAACGGCCTGATGATTCACTCACCGTCGCCCAAGACCATGCTGAAGGATCAGGACTTTCCGATCTCGATCGAAGTCCAGCTCCTTGGCGGCCTCGGCAACGGAAGGCCGCGGACCACCGCCAATCTCTGCACGCCCGGCACCCACGTGGTGATGAATGGCGCCCTCCATACCGCGCACTGCACGAACTCAAAATCCAAGACGTACGACGGGGACCAATGGGTACGCGTCGAGGTCGTCGCGCACGGCGACGAGGTCATCAAGCACGTCGTCGACGGGCAGACCGTGCTGGAATATTCGAAGCCGCAGATCGGCGGCGGTTCCGCGAGCCCCACGGATCCGGCTGTGAAGGTGGACGGCACGCCTCTCTCAGGTGGCTACATTTCTCTACAGGCGGAAACCGCGCCAATCGATTTTCGCAAAGTCGAAATACTCAGCCTCGAAGGCTGCACGGATTCGAAGGCGACGAACTACAAGACGTACTTCGTCAAGTCGAATCCCGCGAAGTGCCGCTACTGAGCGTGCCGGACGCCAGAACCGAGCGCTGTGAGCGACAGTTTCTATCTCTCGCTTTTCACCGTCCTGCTGTTTCTGCGTGTGGTTGGGCAGATCGTCGTGGCGCTGCGGGCGCCACGGTGGCTCCCCCCGATGGGCCAGTGGCAGTCTGGCCTTCTTCCTTACCCGGTGCTGCTACTCGGCCAGGCGATCGTCCTCACGCTGATGGTCTGGATTTGCGTGGACTTCATGCGAGGCGCCGGTTTCTTCATTGAGCCCAGACGGCCTGAGGGTGGCCGCGGCATCGTGTGGTTCAGTCGCGTCTATTTCGGCGGGATGATCCTGCGTTACATCATCTGGATGTGGCGGCGTCCTGACCAGCGCTGGATCGGCGGCACGATCCCCATCATCTTCCACTCGGTGGTCGCGGCGTTCCTTTACACGTTCGGCAGGTATCACGTTATCGGGCTGCGATGAACCGTGCCGCTCTCCGCGCATCCTGCGCGATGTTGCGGAGGCCGCCAGCCGCGTCGTAATTGTGGCCGACGAAATACAGATTCGGCCAATCCGTGCTGACCACTCGTTGACGCCGCGCGGCAAAGCCGCACGGATCGAGGCGGATGACGTCTCCGAGGATCGCGACCGCCGCGCGATACCCGGTCGCGAGAATCACGTGGTCGAACGCCTGTTCGGATCCGTCGGAGAACCTGACGCCGCCGATCGTGAACTCCGCCACACCCCGTCGGAGCTGAATCCTGCCGGTCCGGACGCCGTCCGCGAGATGAAACCCGATGAGGGGCACATTCGCACAAGGCGCGTCCACGGGCGCCGGCAGCGGTGAGGGTCCACGAACGAGCTCCGACAACGCACCGGTGATCGCCATGGCACGACGAAGCCCGGCGGGAGGCAGCGCCCGCAGCGCCGCGCCGAAATACTGGATCGGGATCCCGAGCAGCTGCCGAGGCACGACGCGGGCGCCGGATCGAATCGCCACGGTCACGTGTGCCCCTGCGTCGGCGAGTTCGGCGCAGATCTCTCCTGACGAATTTCCCGCACCGACGACGAGCACACGGCGACCAGCGAACGGACGCGGCCGGCGGTACTCGACGCTGTGAATGACACCGCCCCGAAAATGGCCGCGATTCGGAATGTCCGGGACATGCGGATTCGACACGATACCGGTTGCGATGATGACCGCGCTGGCATGCCTGTGGCCGCGGCCCTTCAGATGCACGGCCCAGCCGTCGCCGTTTGGCTGAACCGACTCGACATCCGCGCCCGTTTCCACCGGGACGCGAAAGGTGTCGGCGTATCGGTGCAGGTAGTCGAGAAAGTCGAGACGTGCGGGGAAGAGCGGTGTCCGCGACGGAAACGCCATGCCGGGCAGCGCCGACAGGTGTTTCCCTGTGTGAAGCACAAGACCGTCGTACAACTGGGCCCACGTATGCCCAATCGTATCGCCGCGTTCGAGGACGATGTGGCTGACGCCGGCGCGCGAGAGCTCACGGGAGGTCGCGAGTCCCGCGGGCCCGGCGCCGACGACGATTGCGTCGTGTGATTCGATCAATGTTGCCCACAGGGAGCTGAAGCCCCCTGCCTACAGCGTCTTCAGGTACTCAATGATTGCTCGGCGGTTCGCGTCTGTTCGAATCCTCGACCAGAAATCGTGGCCGGCGTTGCCGCAGCCCTCTCGTGCCGTATTGAACCAGTCGCGATCGTCGCCGAACCTGTGCAGCACCTGCGGCTCGGTCAGCCCGGCGCGGGCCGGATCCTCGTGCAGGAGCTGGCCGACCCGTTCGCGATCGAACCGCCGCGCGGCCATCACGTTGAAGATCGCGGGCCGCTCCGACTCCGGTCCCAGCAGATGATGAAGCGTCGGCACGCTCCCGTTGTGCAGGTATGGAAAATTCGCCCAGACGCCCGTCAGCGGTGTGGCCGCGTAGCCTTCGCTTCTCTCGAGGGTGCCTTCCGCCGCCAGCGGGCTCTTGTCGAAGGCCTCGATGAAGCGCTCCGATACGACGTCGCGCCGGGCGCGATCGGTGCCGACATCCGTGTGGATGCCCGGCCAGCGGACGTTGCCCGCTCCATCGTACTCCCCGTGGCAGCGCGAACACCGCAACTCCTTCGAATAGAACAGTTCCCTGCCACGTTCGGCGAGCGCGCGATCGATCGCGTACGGGTACGGCGGCGGGCGGAGGTGTCGGATCACCGAGTCGAATTCCTGTTTGATGGCCGGCATCACGGTCTGGACGAGCGCGTCGAACGACCGATCCTTTTCGAGCTCCATGGACGAGGCCATCATCGGCACGCGGCCGTGGAAGCTGCCGTCGGTATACCACCGGCCTGACTGCATCTTCGCAGCGGTATGCCACAACGGAGGCGTCTTCACGTCGCCCCTGCCGACCTCGTCGCTGGCCGGCATCCGACCGTTGTGCGGACGCATGTACAGCTCGACGTGTGATGCGGCAAAGGCGGTGGACCGCGCCCGCGTCAGCGAATCGATCTTGTCGTGATGGTGGCTGTTCAGAATCCTGTTGGCGGCCGCGGCATAGGCGTCGTCCACGGGATTGCGGAGCATCACCGGACGCCAGCGCTCGCTCGTCAGGACCTTCAGGGCGTCCCCGAGCCATTTGTCGTCGAACGTCTTGGTGCCGGCGCCGAAATATACCACTCCGTCGATCTCCGCGGTGTGACAGGTGACGCAGTTCACCGTCCATTTCAGCGGCTGGCCCTGCACGGTGTTGGGCGCCATGCCGAACGCCGGCACCCGCACGTTATCGCGCCAGACCACAAGGCCGACCTTGTCACGAACGATCGTGTCCACGTCGCCGACGATGACCTGGGTGGCGAGGTTGCCGTCGAACAGCGACTGCGGAATCCATGCGGAACTGTCGTACGTCTGGTAGATGAAGTCGAACAACGCCGCGCGCCTCTCCGCTGCAGGACGCGGGTCGTCCGGCGCCCACCGATACACCACGTTTCGCATGTCGGAATCGAACGTCGATTCGAGCGTGTCACGCGATACGGCGGCCGCGGACTCCGAGGCGAACCGCGAGAAACCCAGAACCCAGCTCGCGCCGAGCAGCATGACGAGGCCGAGGCCGATCGCCGTCCAACGTTGGTGCTTCATCATGTCGAGCCTCCGCACTGAGATTACCGGTATCGCGCCTTGACCAGCGCCGCCGCCTCGTTCGCACAGATCGGATCGTGGTGTTCACGGCAGATGCGGCTCGCGAGGTGATAGGCGGCGATCGCGCGCGGGCGATCGCCGGCGAGGTCCGCGAGCTTTCCAAGTTCCTTGTGCGCGCGCCCGCGGAGCCAGTGCGCCGCCTCGCCGCCGAGGACCGCGCGGAGCTCGCGTTCCGCGTGCTCGGTCTGACGCAGGCCGACGAGTGCAGCGCCGTGGTAGTACCGCCACCGCGCGTCTTCTCCGAACGCGTGCGGCCTGGCGTCGCGTGAAAATGCCCGGAGTCCTTCTTCGATGGCGGTCCGCGCTTCATCGAAACGCCCGGCTCGCAGCGCCGTGCTTCCCGCCTCTAACCACAGCAGCCGGTTGCGGGGATACAGGTGCTGCAGCTCGCGAATCACACGCAGCGCATCGCCGTATCGCTCCTCACGGTTGTAGATGACGATGAGCGTGAAGCGCGCATTCGTCTGCACGTCGCTCGGATACGCCGCCGCCTCTTCGACAAGCCGCAGCCCGTGTTCCCGGCCGCCAGCGAAGCCGGCAAGGCCGGCCAGCAGGCGCAGCGGCGTTGAGAGCCTGGACACGCCGTAGCGGTAGAGGCCAACGATCAACCCGGCATCCTTGCGCCGGGGATCGAGTTCCAGCGCACGTGCGTGTTCGCTGTAGGCCCGCCGCGCGGTCCGGATGCCGCCGAGCAGGCGACCCTCGACGGTGGCCGTATAGGTGGTCAGGAACCCGTAAGCCGCGCCGACCTGAAAATGCGCGTCCGCATCTGCCGGGTGGTCGCGGAGCCGTTGCTCGGCGAGCGAGCGTGCGCGTTCGATGTGGGAGCGGAATGCCGTGACCAGTTCCGGCGCCACCGGCGTCCGGTCGCTGTCAGATCGTGCCTGGCCGAGGTAATCGTCGGCCGTGACGGCGCCCTGGCGAAACAGGGCATTGATCCACACCGTGGCCGCGGTGAGGCGATACGCACCCGGATGCGTCGGGTCCGCGGCAATCGCGCCGCGGAAGGCGGTGAGCGCCTCTTCGTAGTCGAGGTTGTACCCGAGCTCCAGGCCGCGCGCACGTAACGCCGCTGCCTCGGCCGGGCGTCCGGCCGCCGGCACCGACGGCTCCTGTGCGTCGAGCGAGGCGCAAATCGTCGTCACCTTCAGCAGGCCCGCGGTGACGACCACGATCGCGGCGGTGCGGAGTCCCCTGGCATCCATGGGACCACTCTAGGCGTCCACCCGGTCCCATGTACTCAGCGGGGAGTGAATTCGGCGTGAATTAGTATGAGACGCCGGGTACGCAGGCGGGGCAGGCCGGGAAGAAGCGGGAGTAACCGGCACACTGGACGTCCGCGCCCGAATCGGTTATGAGTTCAGCGAGGAAACGACACTTCGCAAGGATAGTGCGCATGACTTCCAGACTGCATCCCATGTCACGCGGCGCCTATGGACTGCTGGGGGCCATCCTGATGTCCGCGGCGCTGGCCTCGGCGCAGACCGCCCAGCTACCGCAACCTCGAACGGGCCCGGCGAGGGACGCGGCACCGGCTGCGCTGCGTGGAACGGCGGTGATTCGCGGGCGAGTGGTAGCGGCCGACACGGGGCGCCCCCTGAGGCGCGCCCGTGTGACGCTCTCGGCGCCAGAGCTCGGGCCGGAAGGCCGCCGCACGACCAGCACGAATCCCGACGGCCTGTTTGAAATCAAGGAGCTGCGCTCGGCGCGCTATCGCGTCTCAGTGACGCGCGGTGGCTACCTCCCGCTCGAACACGGGCAGCGGCGGCCTGGCGAACAAGGAAGACCGCTGCAGATTGCCGATGGAGAGGTCATCGAGAAGATTGATTTCGTGCTGCCGCGGATGGGCACGATCGTGGGGCGCGTGACCGACGAAACGGGTGAGCCGATCGAAGGTGTCAGCATCTACGCCATGCGCCTGTTGTTCTTCGAAGGCCGCCGGCGCCTGGTGCCCGTCGGCTCCAGCTCCATAGCGACTGATGACATCGGAGAATACCGGATGAACAGGCTCCCACCCGGCACCTACGCGGTCATGGCGTCCACCAAGGAGACCTGGACCGTCACGGAGAACGGGATCGACACGGTCTTCGGATATATGCCAACCTACTTTCCCGGCGTCGCCAGGAGCGCCGATGCGCGGCGTGTCACGCTGAAGGTCGGTCAGGAGGCGCCCGCAACGGATTTCGCGCTCGTGCCCGGGCGCACGGCAAAAATCACGGGGCAGGCCCTCGATTCACAGGGACGGCCGTTCTCTCGAGTCAGCCTGAGCGAGGAAGTGCGAGGCATGGGGTTCGCCTCGTTCCGCGGCGGGCCGGACGTCACCGTTGCGGCCGACGGCTCGTTTTCCGCCCTCAATGTTCCGCCGGGCGAGTACAGTCTCCAGGCCTCGCGCCTGTCGAACGATCCCCTCGGACCCGAGGTCGCGCTGACGACGATCAACGTGGAAGGGACCGATATCGAGAATGTGATGCTGATCGGTTCGAGCGGCGGAACCGTTAGCGGCCGCGTCGTCACCGAGGACGGCGGCGCCGGTCCGAAGATGTCGGCCATCCGTGTGTCCGTGGCCCAACCGCTCAGGAACCAGTCCAGCCCGGCGCTGCTCGGGGCCTTCAAGGATTTCGGGTCGGCGCCGGTAAAAGACGACGGGACGTTCTCCGTGTCGCACGTGTTTGGCCGCACGAAGTTCCAGGTCACGGTGCCGGAAGGGTGGATGCTGAAGTCGATGATGCGCGACGGGCGAGACATCATCGACACGTGGATCGAATTGAGAAGCGGCGAAGACCTTGCCGGGATCGACGTGGTGATCAGCAATCGGGTCACGAGCATCGCCGGACAGCTGATGGACGATCGGAATCTCCCCCTCCGGGACGCCACGGTCCTGCTCTTCCCGAGCGATGCGGACAAGTGGTACGAAGCCTCGCGCACGATTCGCGCGGCGCGGCCGGATCAGCAGGGACGGTGGCAGGTCAAGGGGCTTCCGGCGGCTGAATACCTCGCGATTGCGCTGGACTACGTGGAGGACGGGGCCTGGAACGATCCCGAGTACCTCGAAAGCCTCCGGCGCGATGCGCTGAAGGTCGTGCTGGACGACGGCGGATCGGAAACGATCGCGCTGAAGCTCGTCGTGCCCAAGTAGCGCGCTGACCTTCGCGTTGTCTGACCGCTTCAAGGAGTACCTGCGAGTGGATGACGACAAGCCTGCGGAAGGACGCTGGGAACAGTTGAACAAATGCCCCGAGTGCGGGCACGACATGCAGCGCGACGTCGCCGTGGGGGAGCGGATTGGCTTGTTCTACCGGTGCCCCGAGCACGGACGGTTCCGGTATTCCTGGGACCACGACCGCCTCGAGCGTGAGTAAGCCGGCGCGCCATAACATCGTGGCTGCCTCGAACGTAACGGCATGGAGGCCGTGGACCTGACCGATGGACTGCCTGCTTCGCGCGACCATCCTCCTGGCGATCGCCCTGGCCTTGCCGACGGCCGTCGCGGGGCCGGTGCCGCAGACACCGCCCCTCGTCCTGGACAATGCGCGCGTCGTCGATGGCACCGGCGTTGCGCCCATCGACCGCGCCCGGGTCGTCATCGAGGGCGGCCGGATCATCCGGATCGGTCCGGTCGAAACGGTGCCGCTCCCGGCGGGCGCAGACAGGATCGATCTGTCGGAGCGCACGATTCTCCCGGGCCTCATCGACTTG
>JANNHC010000224.1:0-7060 GCA_031404215.1 Acidobacteriota bacterium | reverse complement strand
GGCCCTTGCGCCTCTGGTCACGCAGTTCAATCTTCCGCGCTCAGCCTTCGAGGCGCTGATTGAAGGCGTGGAGATGGACATCGGATCGCGGCGTTACGAGACGTTTGCCGAGCTGTACGAGTACTGCATCCGAGTCGCGTCGGCGGTCGGCCTCATCTGCCTCGAGATCTTCGGTTACGGGGATCCGCGCTCGCGGCAGTACGCAACCGATCTCGGGGTCGCGCTCCAACTCACGAACATCCTTCGCGACGTGCCGGAGGATCTCCGCCGTGGCCGCGTCTACATTCCTCAGGAGGATCTCAGACGGCACGGATGCTCGGAGAAGGATCTCGCGCGTGAAAGCGAGGCGGCAGCGGGCGACGCACGGTCTCCGCAGGTGCACGCCCTGCTCCGGCAGCAGGCTACGCGCGCGCGCGAGTATTACCGGAAAGCCGCCGAGGGACTGCCCCCGGCGGACGCGAGGCGCCTTGTCGCCGCCGAGATCATGGGTGCCATCTACCGCGGCATCCTCACCCGCATCGAACGCGCGGATTACGACGTGTTTACCGCGGTCGCACGGGTCCCGCGCCCGCAGCGCGCGGTCATCGCCGCTGCCACCTGGGCACGAACGGCGCTCGGTCTTCGATGACGCGTCATCTGCCTGTCTCCCTTTCCGCCGTCGAGGAGTCAGACCCCGTGGTGGTGGTGGGAGGCGGTTTTGCCGGGCTGAGCGCGGGTGCCGCGCTGGCCGCGCGGGGCGTCCGTGTCCTCGTCGTGGACGCCCGCCCTCAGCTCGGTGGACGGGCAACAGCATTTGCCGATCGCGAGACGGGCGAGCTCGTGGACAACGGGCAGCACGTGCTGTTTGGATGCTATCGCGAGACGTTCGTCTTTCTTCAACGCGTCGGCGCGCTCGGCAACGTTCGCGTACAGCCGTCGCTGTCGGTGCCCTATATCGACAGCGCGGGCCGGCGATCGGTGCTCCGGTGCCCAGCGCTTCCGTCACCGCTGCATCTGCTTGCCGGAGTGCTCGACTGGGACGCCGTTCCATGGCGCGATCGGCTCGCGGCGTTGAAGCTGGCGGGACCGCTGCGGCGGGCGCGACGCCAGCTGCGGCGCACCGGCACGGTATCCGCCGAACCCCGTGGCACCGTATCGGACTGGCTCGCCGCACACGGCCAGCGCGACACGCTGCGCCGGTGGCTGTGGGAACCGCTGGCGGTGGCGGCGTTGAACCAGTCGCCCGACCAAGCCGAGGCCTCTCCCTTCGTTCGTGTGCTGGCGGAGATGTTTGGACCCGATCCGGCCGCGTCCGCGCTGGTGCTCCCGACCCGCCCCCTGCACCAGATGTACGCGGAGCCGGCGCGCGCGTTCATCGAGGCACATGACGGGGAGGTGCGCACCAATGCGCTCGCCCGGGTCGTCGTGGAGCAGGGGCGTGTGCTCGGAGTCGATGTCCGTGGAGCACGTATCGATGCGCGACGAGTCATCGCCGCCGTGCCATGGTTCGACATGCGCCGCCTCTTCCTGCCCTCACCCCCGTCGCAGCTCGGCGCGATCCTCTCCGCCGCGGGGGCCATGACGCCCATGCCGATCGTCACGGTGAACCTCTGGTATGACCGGCAGGTGATGCAGGATTCGTTCATCGGACTGCCCGGCCGCGAGATGCAGTGGGTGTTCGACAAGCGGATTGCGTTCGGCCGCGAGGCCTCGCACCTGTCGCTCGTGTCGAGTGGCGCCACGCGGCTGACCGCGATGGACAGCGACGAACTGATCGCGCTCGCATCGCGCGAGGTGGCAGACGCGCTGCCGGCGGCCCGCGACGCCACGCTCATTCGCGCCACGGTCGTTCGCGAGAAGCAGGCGACGTTCTCCCTGGCCCCCGGCCAGCCGTCTCGCCCGGGCACATTGACCCCCATCGAGGGCCTGTACCTCGCGGGAGACTGGATCGATACCGGCTTGCCCGGCACAATCGAAAGCGCGGTCGTCAGTGGCCACAGGGCCGCGCAATCGATCGCTGATTGCTGATTGGCTGAGGGGCGCGGACCGCTCATTGCGCGATTCGGCAATACAATCAACAATCCGTTACTCGCAGCCGCGTCCGGCTGACCACCAATCGGCAATCAGCAATAACCATGAAGTCCGTCGTTGTCCACTACCAGGAAATAGCGCTCAAGGGAAACAATCGCCCGTGGTTCATCGCGCGACTGGCGCGAAATCTCCGCGAGGCGACGCGCGATCTCGACGTGCGTGAAGTGCGAGTGCTCATGGGGCGGATCGAAGTGGTGCTCGGCGGCAGCGAAGCCTGGGCACCGGTTCGCGATCGCATCGCGCGGGTGTTCGGAGTGGCAAATTTTGCGCGGGCGGGCCGGGCGCCCCTCGACGTGGATGCGATCGCGAACGCCATCCTGGCCGACCTCGGGGAGCGGACCGTTGGCAGCTTCCGCGTGTCCGCGCGCCGCGCGGACAAGCGATTTCCCCTCACCTCTCCGGAGATCGAACGCGAGGTCGGCGGACGTGTCCGGGAGGCGAAGGGCTGGCTCGTCAAGCTGGACCACCCCGAGTTGACGATACACGTCGAAGCACTGACCGACCAGGCGTTCTACTATTTCGACAAGGAACAGGGGGCCGGCGGAATGCCCGTGGGTGTGAGCGGCCGGGTCGCGTGCCTTCTTTCGGGCGGCATCGACTCGCCAGTCGCGGCGTGGCGCCTGATGCGCCGGGGATGCCGCGTCCTGCTCGTGCACTTTCACAGCTATCCCATCCTCTCCAGAGCCTCGCAGGAAAAGACGCGCGAGATGGCTCGGCTGCTGGCCGGGTTCCAGTTCCACTCGCGGCTGTTCCTGGTACCTTTTGGCGAGATCCAGCAGCAGGTCACGCTGAGCGTGGCGCCGCCGCTGCGGGTTGTCATCTACCGGCGGCTGATGATGCGGATCGCCGAGCGGATCGCGCGCGACGGCCGGGCCCAGGCGCTGGTGACCGGAGAGGTCGTCGGCCAGGTGGCGTCGCAGACGCTCGAGAACCTCGCGTCAATCAACCGCGTCGTGACGATGCCGGTGCTGCGGCCCCTTATCGGACTCGACAAGGACGAAATCACGGCCGAGGCGCAACGGCTGGGGACGTATCCAATTTCGATCATCCCGGATCAGGACTGTTGTACGCTGTTTACGCCCCGTCATCCCGCAACCAAGGCGCGCACGGTGGATGTCGAACGCGCGGAAGCGACCTTGCCGATCGACGACATCGTCGATCGTGCGGTCGCCGCGCTCACCGTGGAAGATTTCCAATTCCCTGTTGTAAAATGACGGGTTCACTCATCGGTTGGGAAACTGCTTCTGGAGACATGCGAACGTGAAAATCACACCGGGAAAACTCGCAGGCATGAAGGCGGTGTCGAACGATCGCGGCGTGATTGCCGCCGCCGCCATGGACCAGCGCGGCTCGCTGAAGAAGTCGCTCGCCAAGGAAAAGGGGGCGGACATCGGCGATCACGAGATGGAAGAGTTCAAGACGATCGTGACCGAGGTGCTCACGAAGCATGCGAGTGCGATCCTGCTCGACCCCGAGTGGGGCCTGCCGGCGAGCAAGCGGCGGGCGCCTGGTTCCGGCCTCCTGCTGGCGTACGAGAAGACGGGGTACGACGCGAACACCCCCGGGCGACTGCCCGACCTTCTCGACGAGTGGTCCGTGCGACGGCTGAAGGAAGCGGGCGCCGACTGCCTGAAGATCCTCCTGTACTACACGCCATTCGACTCGAAGGCCATCAACAATCACAAGCAGGCATGGGTGGAGCGGATCGGCGACGAGTGCCGCGCGAACGACATCCCCTTCTTCCTCGAGTTTGTCGGCTACGAAGACGGCGCCGACGAAAAAGGACTCGAGTACGCCAAGAAGAAGCCGGCCATCGTGATCGGCGCGATGCAGGAGTTCACGAAGGATCGCTACGGCGTCGATGTCATGAAGGTCGAAGTGCCGGTGAACATGAAGTACGTCGAGGGGGCGAAGGTCTCGGGCGGCCAGTCGGCGTATTCGAAGACGGAAGCGATGGGGCACTTCCGGCGTGCGGCGGACGTCTCCACGAAGCCCTTCATCTACCTGTCGGCCGGCGTCAGCAATCCCGAGTTCACCGAAGCGCTCGAGCTCGCCGCGGAGGCCGGAACCAAGTTTTCAGGGGTGTTGTGCGGGCGCGCGACGTGGAAGGACGGCATCGCAATCTACGGCAAACAGGGGGGCGCGGCGTTCAGGAAATGGCTCGAAGACGAAGGCGTCAAGAACATCAATAACGTCAACGCCCGGCTGACAGCTGCTCACCCGTGGTACGAGTTCTACGGCGCGAAGTCAGCCGACGCGCTCGCCTAGTTGTTTCAGGGCCTCGATTGGTTTCGGCGCTCCGAACCGGGATCAATCGAGGCCCCTCACGCAAACACCCGGTTCCTGCCAAGCAGCGCCAGCGCCGGCCCCGCCATACCCGTTGTCGCCAGCGCCATGATGACCATCATGGTGTACATCACCGGCGACAGGATGCCGAGGTCGTACCCGATGTTGAGGACGATCAGCTCCATCAACCCCCGCGTGTTCATCAGCACCCCCAGGGCGAGAGATTCGGCCCACGGCATCCCTTGAAGCCTGGCGGCCGTCGTGGTCGCGCCGAACTTTCCCGCGACAGCGACGAGCACGATCAGGCCGCACGCCAGCCAGGCGTGACCGGAAAGCAGCCCCACTTCCGTGCGCAAACCCGAGTACGCAAAGAACAGAGGCAGCAGGACGGCCGTCGTCAGCGGCTCGACGGCGTGTCGTACGGGTCTGCCGAGCGGCTCGGCGCCCGCGACCGCAACCCCGGCGATAAACGCGCCGAACAGGGCATGCACGCCGATCGCCTCGGTGGCCAGCGCGGTGGCAAACACAAACAGGAGCACGGGCATCAGCACGCGCGGAGGCGCGACGAGCGCGCCGGTGCTGCCGAATATTCGCGCGGCCCTCGGGCGCACGCCTTTCAGGGCGACCAGACCAACGAGGGCGGCCAGTGTGACCGCGACGACCGGATCGCCAAAGCCTCCGCCGCGTCCAACAGCCAGCACGAGCGCCAGCAGACACCAGGCGGTGACGTCGCCGAGCGCCGCGCACCCGATCGCCGTGTTGCCAAGCTCGCTGCCGTTCAGACCGCGTTCCGTGATGATTCGCGCGAGCACCGGGAAAGCGGTCACGCTCATCGCAATCCCTGTAAACAACGCAAACGTCAGGAACGGCACCCCGGGGGGCGCGTAGTTTTCATGCAGATACAGCGAGAGCACGACGCCGAGCGCGAATGGAACGACGATGCCGGCCGTACTGATCGCGAGCGTCGCGCGCGCACGGTGGCGCAACCGGTCGAAGTCCACCTCCATGCCAACCACGAACATGAAGAGCACGACGCCAAGCTGACTGATTAACTGCAACGGAGGGAGTGACGCCGGCGGAAAGAGGCTGGCCTCGATTGAAGGGGACACGCGCCCGAGCAGCGACGGGCCGAGGAGAATGCCGGCGCACATTTCGCCGATGACGGCCGTCTGCCCAAGCCGCCTGAAGAGAACGCCCATGAGGCGGCCAGCCGCCACGATCACGAGCAGCTGCAGCAGGAAAATGCCCAGGCTACCCTTCCGCCCTGCACCGATCGGCCGGCCCGTGGTTGAGATCTTTCACCGGCAACCAGAAAATGTCACTGTGCCGTGGTGGAGACCGCGTGCTGAACGAACGGCAGCACGGCCACACGGGCGTCACGTCCTCCGACGTCGACGGCCGTACCAGGCTGCGCGAAATCCCGATGCACATAGCCCAGTGCAACCGGTCGCGCGAGGGCGACGGATTGAACGGCGCTGGTGATCGAGCCCACGTCGCGGCCACCGGTCAGGATGCGTTCTCCGCGTGCCGGCACCGTCGCCGGTGGATCGAACGTGATGCCCACCAGTTTCCGCGCGACGCGACCGTGCCCTCGATGCAGCACGCGGATGATGATCTCCTGCCCGACGTAACACCCCTTCGTGAGACTGATCGCCCGATCTTCGATGCCAGCCTCGAGCGGAATGGTGCCCTCGTCCATGTCCGCGTGAAAGAGAGGACGGCCGCCTTCGACGCGACAGACCTCGGCGGCATCCCCGCCGGCTTCAATCGCGCCGGCTACCCGCAACAGGCTGACCACCGCACCTGTGTGCGTAACCGGCAGGACGATATCGAACCCCCTCACGCCGATGTCGTCGCTCGACAGCACGAACACGGGCACGCCGCGAAAATCCCATCGACCGATCCCGTAGACCGGGAGCGAGGCAAGCCGCGAACGGTCCGGCGATGGCTCCCGCGGCGTCCGGCCCGAATACAGCACCGCCTCGATCACCTCCGCGGCTCCGGGGCCATACACGCCTATCTCCGCGGTTGACGCCGACACGTTTTCAACCTGAACATCTTCGCTGAAAATGAACTGGTCCCACCGGTCGGCGACCGCCTGGGTGATCGTGCCGTCGAGATCGACCAGCAGCGCGTCACCCATCTCGAAGACGCGCATGTCCGCAATCATCCGGCCTTGAGCGGTCAGGTACGTGGCGTAACAACCGGATCCGGGGACGAGCGCGGCGATGTCATTCGACAGCAGTCCCTGCAGATACGCCCGCCGGTCGGCGCCGGTGAGCAGCAGCCGGCCCCGAGAGGAGCGGTCCACGATGCCCGCGCCGCGGTGAAGCGCGTGATACTCGTCGAGTAAAGACATGGGTGACTTGCTGATATCCTGAGTCAATGCGTTTGGTACGTCATTGTACTTCGGTGGTCCTGGCAGTAGCACTCGGCGCGGCCTTTTCGGCGACTCTCTCCGGCGCGAGGGGCAGAGCGCCGGGGAGCGGGCCGCAGGATCCGCCGCCGCCTTCCTCTGGATTGCCGGCGCGGGCCGAGGGAGACGTCGAGTTCACCCTGTTTCTGTCCGGGACGCGAGTCGGCACCGAGCAGGTTCGGCTCGCACGGGCCGGCTCGACGTGGATCATCTCCTCGACCGCGCGGTTCGGCGCCCCGTTGAACACGACGGTCAACCGCTTCGAGGTGAAATACACGACCGACTGGC
>JANNHC010000223.1:0-1707 GCA_031404215.1 Acidobacteriota bacterium | reverse complement strand
GTGCTCGCGCACGAACACAAGCTGCCGTTCTACGTCGCGGCCCCGCTGTCGACGATCGACCTGGCGACCCCGGACGGGGAAGCCATTCCGATCGAGGAGCGGGACCAGCGCGAGGTCACGCACCTGGGCGCTTCGAGGCTGACGCCGGTCGGCGCGAAGATCCGCAATCCCGCCTTCGACGTCACGCCCCACCGCTACATCACGGGCATCATCACGGAACGCGGCATCTTTACCGCCCCCTACAGCGAATCGCTCAAGCGGGCGCTCGAAGGGTCCGCGTCGCATCCCCGCCGATGAACCTGCTGGCCATCGAGACCTCCTGCGACGAGACCGCCGCGGCGGTGATCGCGGAAACCGGCGAGGCCGCCAGGCCGTGGGAGATTCGATCGAACATCGTGGCGTCGCAGGTGGCGATTCACCGCGAGTGGGGGGGCGTCGTTCCGGAGCTCGCGTCGCGGCAGCATGTCCGCGATATCTGAGGCGTCTACGAAGCGGCGCTCGCGGGCGCCGCGACCACGATCGACGCCATTGACGCCCTCGCCGTCACCCAGGGCCCAGGTCTCGTCGGGTCGCTCCTGGTCGGCGTCGCGTTTGCCAAGGCCGTCGCGTGGGCACGCGGCATTCCCGTGGTGCCGGTCCATCATCTCGCCGGCCACATCGAGTCGCTGACCCTTGCGCACGGCGAGCTTCCGCTTCCGGCCGCCGTCCTCGTCGTCTCGGGCGGACACACGAGCCTGTATTTCATCGATCGTCCCGGCCGCTACCAGTTGATCGGGCGGACGCGTGACGACGCGGCGGGAGAGGCCTACGACAAGGTGGCGAAGCTGCTCGGCCTTGACTATCCCGGCGGCCCGGCCATCGATCGCGTGGCCCGGACCGGCAACGATCGCGCGTTCGACTTTCCGGCGGCGCGCCTCACGCACGCCGATCGCAACGCGCCGAGATCCACGGCCGACGGTATTCTGCCCGCCGACATTGCGCGGCGGATCGATTTCAGTTTCAGCGGCCTCAAGACCGCCGTGCTGCGGCTCGTCCGCGAGCGCACCGGCCGGGATGCTGACGTCAGGGCGGTCAAGGCCGCGGCCTCGGATGATGCCGGGACGATGCTGCCTGCGGCTGAGGTCGCCGACATCGCGGCCAGTTTTCAGCGCGTCGTCGTCGGTGCGTTGCTCGATCGCACGTTCGAGGCGGCCCGGTGGCTGAACGCGCGCAGCGTCGGCATCGCCGGTGGCGTCTCGGCCAACACCCGCCTGCGCGCCGAGGCCGAAGTCCGCGGAGCGAAGCACGGAATTCCGGTGTTCATTCCGCCACTTGCGCTGTCCACCGACAACGCCGCGATGATCGGGGCGGCCGGGTTCCGCAGGTGGAGGACGACCGGCGCCGGTGCGCTGGATTTCAATGCGATGGCGTCGCTGGCACTCGAGGAGTAGTGCCGGTTTCCCGTTTCCAGTTCGGACACCGGGAACCGGCGACGGCAACTGTGAACCGGCGACTGGCTACTGGCTATGAAAGTATTCACCGACTATCTCTGGTTCAACACGACGACGCGCCAGGAATTCGTGCGCATCACCGATCAGATTGCGGCGATCGTGAAGACGAGCGGCGTCGTGGACGGCATGGCCCTGGTGTCTGCGATGCACATCACGTCGGGCGTGTACGTGAACGACTGGGAGGACGGGCTGATCGAGGATTTCCAGGTATGGCTGG
>JANNHC010000222.1:0-1747 GCA_031404215.1 Acidobacteriota bacterium | reverse complement strand
TGACCCCCGTCGTTCGCGAGTTCCGCCACACTCTTCTCTGGCCCCTTCAGCTGCGCCGCATGCGTCGCGAGAGCGGCTTCGCGCATCCGTGGGAGGCGTTGAAGGCCAATCCGGGACCGTGGAAGTGGGTCAAGGACAACCTGCTCGCCGACGACGACTCCTGCCAGCTCGGCTATGGCGAGTTCGTCTACTTCCTGCCCTACGTGCAGCGCTTCCTCTATGGCTTCGGGGAAGCCGACGCGCACACGCCCTCGAGCCTGCACATCTTCCAGCGCGAGGACATCGCGAAGGTGCGCGTGCGCCTGGAGGCGGACCGCGAGCCGATCGAGTTCGACGTGCACCGGCTGCGCCTGGTGTTCTTCTACGACGTCGACATCGCGCTGCTCGCCATGGAGATCGTGGCGAAGGACATCCCGATCGCCGACGCCGTGGAGACCCTGGACCGCTTCGGGCGCCCCTACCCGCCGTACTGGGAAAGCCCGCAACAGGGCGCCCACTGCACCTTCCAGGTGGAGTTCCTCGACGCCCAGGGCGAGCTGATCGCGACCTCCGACTACGGCGACCAGGACAAGTACCAGACGCTGGTGAAGGACACCAAGCAGACGCCGCTGTCGCTGCACTGGGAGTACCTGCTGAAACCCATGGTGCCGGCGTACCTGGGGGGTGGGGACAGACATACCGGCTCGAAGACTTCATCGATCCGCAGCAGCCGGCGCCGCGCCATCCGCGCCCACGTGCGGGGGCGTTCGTGTCGTGGGCGCCCGGCGCCGGCACGACGCTCGGCCTCGCCAGCGGATTGATCATCGGCGACCGGCCGGAAGCCATTCCGCGCAAGATGCAGATGCTCGTCCAGGACGACGAGCGCGTCTACGTCTCGCGCGCCAGTTTCGTGGTGGCCACCGGCGCATCGGCAACCGCAATCGACTCGGAGTTCGACCGGCTGGACGCCGTCCTGGACATGACACCCGGTCATCCGTACCTGACGCAGCGGATTACGGTGGAGAACCTGTCGCTCGATCTGCGGTGGTCCGGGGAGGCCACGGAAGCGGTCCCGGCGTCGATCGCTGGAATCATCGCACGCGCTGGCGATCGGATCCGCGTGATTCGAAATCGGTACACCTACGCCGCCATCGCGCTGTTCGGATACGGCGTCGGTGTCTACGACGTGAACGCCATCGAGTCGAACGATTTCAAGCCCCGTCCCTCCGGGTATCGGACCATTCGGGAAATGGTCAGGATGACGAAGGGCTCGCTGCGAGCGGACGACACATTCTCATCGAACCCCTGCTCGTTACCCGGTCTCGACACCTGGGCCATTCCCGGCCTGACATTCACCCCGGAAGTGGCCATCCTGACGCGACCGGGATCGTCGACGCTGAACGCGTACGCGCTCGATCCGGCCAGGGGCGTGCTCGATCTCTCGATCGTTCCGCCACCCGATTCGCTGCGCGCCGATCTGCCGCCTGACCTCTATGAGTGCGACCGGGCAAGTACGGTCTTGTCCTTCGAGCCCCTCATCAGACGGCCAGCGGGCCGGACTATCACAATCATCCGCGGCTGGTGACGCTTCGGCAGCGGTTCGAGGCGCGCGCTTCACGTCCGCCGTTCGCGCGGTTCAACCAGCTCGGCATCTATCAGTGGCGTCTCGAGGCGCAGGACAACCGCGCGGTTGGCCCGGCGCCGGCAAATGGCGGGCCGACTCCCGGCGCCCGCGGTTCCGTCGCGGGAACTACCGTGGAGCGGGACT
>JANNHC010000221.1:0-3866 GCA_031404215.1 Acidobacteriota bacterium | reverse complement strand
CTGACGGGCAGAAAGGCGTCAACGTGGACGCTCGCCTCGCGGATGAGGTCGAGTGACTGCTGCCGGTACGGATCATCGAGTCCGTCGAGAAACAGATCCTCGCCCTGAAGCGTGCAGCAGAGCGGCGTCTTCAGCGCGCGCTTGATGGGCTCGGCCAACCCCAGCAGCAGCGAGTAGGGCAGGTTCACCACGTCGAATCGAGGCTCACCCGCCAGCCAGTCGAGCAGCTTGCTGATTTCCTTGCGCTGAAAGCCGCGCTCGCCGCGCAGCATCGAGACGGTCAGCTCGCCGAGCTTTTTCGGGTCGACCTTGATCTGACGTTTCGTGGCAAGCCGCAATGCCCAATCGGAATCCCACAGCCGATCGAACACCCGCGGGGTGTGGCGGAAGACGGGCGCATGCTGTTCGAGGAAGACGCTGATGCCGCCGAAGAACACGTGATGGCGGCTGACGTTTCGCTCGTCCGTGCGGGTCGGAGTATAGACGGGCGTCAGCAGCACGTCGTGTCCGCGCGCCAGCAGTTCCGCCGCGAGGGCGTTGTCCCGCAGGCAACTCCCGCAATACATCGTGCCCGCGCCGCCCGTGAATGACAGGATCCTCATGGATTGGCGAGCCGACAGTGTAGCCCAGGCCTTCGGGGCGCCGGAAGGCGCCCGGCATTCCGTCGAGCCATCGAAAAAGGCTACGCGCTCTGGAACGCGCGCGCGCGGAACAGGAAATCCACGATGTTGCCCTCGTGCGGCTGGAGCCAGTTGAGCTGAATCGTCGGAACCGGCCCGAGGTTCAGCCGATCGATGTGCACCGCATCGACGAGCTTGCGGCGGAACTGCTGGTCGTTCGTAATCGCGCTGCACACCAGTGTGGGGCCGATGGCCTCGATCATACGGTCCTCTGGACACTCGACGACCGTCGCGAACGGAAACATATATTCCTTCTTGGCGATGGCCGCCTCCGGCGACGCGCAGTGCACGACCGTCGGCAGCAGATATTCCGCGCGGCCTTCCTTGGCTACACGCGCGCCGTCGCGGTACTTCGCCGTCACCTCGGTGACCCCGGGAGCCTTCAGATCGGCGTCGATCGATGAGGAGATCGCCTCGGCCACGCCGGGCACGGTGAAGGCGGCCAGGCTCGCGTCGGCATGATCCGGAGGAAGCGGGCGAATGGCGGCAAGCCGCTTCGCCATGGCATCGGCAATCTCGCGCGTGTGCCGGCTGGCCCAGACCCCCGAGCAGTTGATGCACCCGCGGCCGCTATTGGCAAACACGCTGTCCACCATCACGTCGAGATACCGCTCCCAGTCGTCTACCACGTCGTCTCCGAGCAGGATCTTGGAGAAGCCCGGACCATGGGCCTGGACCTTGGGATTGCCGCGATAGCGGTCAACCGTGGGGATGCCGCCGAACACGAGGCTGCGGTCGCAGCTGGCCAGCACCGCCGCGCCGACCTCGGCCTCGCCGGGGTAAATCGAAATCGCTTCGGCTGGGATGCCTGCCTTGAAGAATGCGGCCGCCATGCGAAACGGCGTCCATGGCTCCTGCGGCCCGGGCTTGAGCACCAGGCCGATCTGCATCGGGATAATCGGCAGCCACAGCGTGTGGACGCCCGGCGAATTCGACGGCAGGACGAGGCCGAGCACCGGACTCTGCGCCTGGTAGCTGATCGGCACTCCGCGTTCCTCGCCAAACCCGGTCGACAGCACGTTGAGGTCGAGTCCGCGTGTGAGCGAGGCGAGGATGCGGCGCATTTCCGTCAACACGAACATGTTCTTCTTCATGTTGGCGCGGCACAGGCGTTCGGGTAGCCCTGTGCTGGCGGACTGCGCGTGGACGAACTCTTCCGGGGTCTGCGTGCCGTCGCCCATCGGCAGCTCGGCGTTGGCATACAGCTCGCCGGCGGTTGCCGCCCGCGCGATCAGTTCGTCGATGGACATTTCGCGCAGGACGTCGCGGGCGCGTTGCGCCTTCCGCATGTCGCGTTGAATCATGCCGGCGTTCGCGCGGCTGACTCTGGCAATCGGCTCGCCGCTCTGGAAGTGGACGACCTCGTCTACGTCCATGCTGGTGTACGGCTGGCCCCAACGGAGAACAGGAAGCTGAATCATCGCGCCTAACAGGATATCAGTCTGTGGCGCCGGTCGGTGTGACGGGTTCGCCGCTGCCGGCGACGCCTGCCAGCCGTGTGGCGACCAAAATAGCCCGGCCGGCCCGGCGACGATGCGAGGCGACCAGGTGTGAATTCGACGCACTGGGCAACGTTAAAGCCCGGCGTATGTTCGACCGATAAGCGAACTAAAGTTGTGTACTGCTGGCCAGCTACCCAATGACGGATCGAGCATTTGGCCAACGCGTAAAGCTAGCTGCGAACGGCCACGCGCAAGATCTCGCGAGAGGCCGACTGACGGGTGACGTCATTCGTCTGCAGGCAATCACGAAATCGTTCCCCCCTTCACGAGCACGGCTTCGGTTGAGCCGCCGCCATGCCGACCGCAGCAGAGTCGAGGTCCTTGCGAACGTCACGCTGCAGGTTCGCGCTGGTGAGATCATGGGGCTGGTCGGTTCGAACGGGGCCGGCAAGACGACGCTGCTCGAGATCCTGGCGACCGTGCAACGGCCGACGAGCGGCGGTGCGCAGGTCGGCGGATATGATCTCGTCGCAGAGGCAGACGCCGTCAAACGACTCGTCGGGTACTGTCCCTCCACGTCGGAAAGCTTTTATCCGCGCCTGACCGGCGGCGCGAACCTGGAATTTTTCGCGGCGCTTCATGGTCTGTCGCCGCGTGAGGCGCGATCCCGCATCGATCGTGTCCTCGAGATGATTCGCGCGACCGAACTGAGAGGGGTCATTTTTCAGCGGTGCTCTGCCGGCATGAAACAAAAGATTGGGCTCGCGCGCGCCCTTCTTGCCGATCCGCCAGTGCTTCTTCTCGACGAGCCGACTCGCAGCCTCGATCCGGCCTCACAGCGCGAACTGCAGGACCTGCTCCGGCGCACGCTCGTCGACGCGCTGAAAAAGACGGTGCTCCTCGTCACGCACAACCTCAACGAGGCGGAACAGGTCTGCGATCGGATCGCACTCCTGAGGAGCGGTACGGTCGCCGGCGTATGGCCGGCGGACCACCTGCCTGCCGAGCTGCGCTCCGATACCACCGTCGACAGCCGAGACCCGATGGGCCGGCCGATAGAGGAGTAGATGCGAGGTCTGTGGAAGGCGTATGCCTTCGTCAAGCGAGACGTCGCGACCGATTGGAGCTATAAGCTGTCGTTCGTGCTCGAGGCCGCGCACGTCGGGATCGCCGTCGCCGCGTTTTACTTCTTCTCGCAACTCCTGGGGGATCGGCGACCGGACGGATACGCATCGTTTCCGTTCATCCTCGTGGGGATCGCCGTGAACGCGTATATGACCACCTGCCTCGTGTGTTTCTCTCAGACCATCAGGAGCAGCCAGTCGACGGGGACCCTCAAGGCCGTCCTGGCCACGCCGACGACCCCGACGGCATTTCTCGTGTGCTCCTCCACCTATCCGTTCATCCGGGCGTCGCTCGACGCGGTGGTGTATGCGGTGGCGGGAATGCTGTTTGGACTCTCTGTCTCGCACCTGAACGCGTTGTCCGCGATCCTGGTCCTCGTCCTCTCGCTTCTCGCATTCAGCAGTGTCGGCATCCTGTCGGCCACCTTCACGCTTGTGTTCAAGCGGGGAGATCCGCTACTTTGGCTGTTCGGGAGCGGGTCCTGGCTGCTGGGAGGTGTGCTCTTCCCGACGGACCTGCTCCCTCCCGTCTTACGACAGGTCGGCATGGTGTTGCCGATCACGCACGCGGTGAGCGGGATGCGTGCCGCGCTCCTGGCCGGCGCCTCTCCGCTCGAGAT
>JANNHC010000220.1:0-1515 GCA_031404215.1 Acidobacteriota bacterium | reverse complement strand
GGCGAGGGCCCGCGCCGACGCACCGTGCGCGGTTACCATCAGGGTGTGCGTCGTCACCTGCGCGACATCGTTGGCAACGGCGATGCCCCTGGCCGCGAGCGCGCTGAGGACGGTCGGGTTGTGGACCAGGTCACCGAGGATGGTGAGCGGACCGGCTTCGGCGCTGGCGAGCGCCAGCGCGATCGCGTCGCGCACGCCGAAGCACATGCCCAGATGCGTCGCTCGGATGATTCTCATTGTGTGACGGCCCTCGTCTTTGCCTGTGCAGCATACTTTGTATTACAAAGTATATCCGTTCCAGGTGGCTTGTCAACACGCGTGGGGGAAGGTTTGGAAGCGTCCATCCCGGGCGGAGGGGAACGACCATCCGTTGCGAGAGTTAGAAGCACATTGACACAAATAACTTTGTATTGTAAAGTTTGTTCAAGAGCGTTCGCGTATCGCAGGCGAACTCTGCCAGCCTTCGGTCGCGCTTCAACTGGGTGCAGATCGCCGTCGAGGAGTCAGGCAGGCCGCTCCATCTGCAGATGCACCGATTCCGCTCCGGCGAGCAGACAATCACGGTGACGGTGCCACGCAAGCCCACCCGCGCCGGCATCGACTCCAATCACCTGCTGATCGATCTGAAGACGGATGACAACATCAAGACGGTAGGAGTCAAGAAATGAAGGATGTGAATCCATCGCTCGTCGCGATCGAGAGGAGCGCCCGAGCCACGCGACCGGAGCGAGCCGGCGCAGCGGCGAGCGGGGGCCCGCCTGCGCCAAGGCTTCGGCAAGGCCTCGCCGTAGCGCTTTGCGCGAAGGCGGACGCGTGTAGAGGAGTCCGAGGGGCCAAACCCCTCGGAGAAAGATGAAGAGTCGGACGCAGATATGGCTCGCGCTGATCGTCGTGGCCGTCGGCCTGCTAATCGCAGCGATTCTGGGGCTTTTTGCGTACATGAGCGTCACTGCGACGCCCTTGCACCCCGACTCGCGGGACGTGCCATCCGTGACGCATTCGGCCCCGCTGCCAAAGTGGGCAGACGCCGTGGTGCAGGGGCGGCAGATCGTCCATGCGGGTCTCACCGAGCAGAACCTGCCGGGAATATCGGTGGCGGTCGGTGCCGGTGGCGACATCGTGTGGGCCGAAGGCTTTGGCTGGGCGGATCTCGAGAACCGGGTGCCCGTCGCGCCAGACATGCGGTTCAGGATCGGCACCGCCTCGAAGGCGCTCACGTCGGCCGCCGTCGGCCTGCTGCTGGAGAAAGACCGGCTGAAGCTCGACGAGAAGATCCAGACGTACGTGCCTGAATTCCCCGAGAAACAGTGGCGGGTGACACTGCGCCAGTTGATGGGGCATCTGGCGGGCGTCAGGAACGACGGCGGTGACGAAGGACCGCTGCTGTCGGCGCGCTGCGAGCGGACGGTCGAAGGGCTGCAGCACTTTGCGGAGCGTTCGCTGCTGTTCGAGCCGGGGACCCAGTACCGCTATTCGAGCTACGGCTGGATCCTGGTGAGCGCGGCCGTCGAAGCC
>JANNHC010000219.1:0-1927 GCA_031404215.1 Acidobacteriota bacterium | reverse complement strand
CCTCAAGGTTCTCGGATGAACCCGGGAAGGACTCGGGGTCGCCGGACAGCCGGCCACGGCCGGCTCCGAAGCGAAGCCAGGATCCCGAAAAACAAGCACCATCCGAACACGAGGTGTTTGTGGTTCGGGATCCTGGTTTCGCTCCGGCGCGCGGATGCGCGGTCCGGCGATCCCCGCAGCGTGATACTCCGTCTTCGTGACCTTCGTGACCTTCGTGGGCTTCGTGATCTTCGTGCTTTCACCGTCGGTACGGGCAGTTCGACAGTGTGCGTCGATGAAACCTCAGCCCAACGCTCGCCGAGTGCGTTCGATCGCTTCGGCGAGATAGTGCTCGTCCATTTCAATGCCGATGAAATCCAGGCCGAGCTGGGCGGCGGCGACGGCGGTGCTGCCGAGGCCGAGGAATGGGTCCAAGGCCACCTGCACCCGCGACAGGCCGTGGAGCTTGAAGCAGTACTCGGGGAGGCGAGGCGGGAACGTCGCGGGGTGGGGGCGATCCTTGTCCCGGTTCTGGATGGTGTCGTAGGGGATGAACCAGGCGTTGCCGCGGCAGCGGCGGTTCTCGCCGCTGGTCTGCCAGCGGGCGATGTTCGACGCGTCCTGGTACGGCACCCCAATCGCGCGCCGATCGAGCGGCGTGTGCCCCTCGCGCGTGAAATGAAAGACGAACTCGTGGCAGTGTTCACGAACCGGGGGCTGTTGATAGGCTTGTAGTGGCCGAGGGCGATGTCGCGAGTCAGTTCCGCTGACGCGCCCGCGGCATCGCGATCGATCGCGATGGATTTGATCCAATGGATCGTGTTCTGAAGCTGAAGGTGCCGCCGCGCGGACAGCGCGACCTCCATAGCGGTCCACGGGTCGGTCGGCTTGGCGCCGACGTTCAGGAACAGTGAGCCCTGGGGTTGGAGGATGCGGCGTACGGCATCGATCCAGCTGCCGGTCCATTCCAGGTAGTGTTCGCGCGGCAGGGAGTCCTGGTAGGTTCGGTAGCGGACGCCCAGGTTGTACGGCGGTGACGTGACGACGACAGAAATGGTATCGGGCTCCAGGCCGGCGAGGACATCGAGGCAGTCCCCGAGATGGAACTGCAGCGTGCCGCGGCGAGACTGAAGGGTGGTGTGGGGCTTCGGAAGCCGTGCTGGCTTCCCCTCTTGCGACATCGGGCGTTCAGTGTAACTCGCCCGGTGCGCTTTCGGCGAAGGTGTGCCGTGTTCGGACAGCTATGACGCTTTTGCGGAGAGCGCCTGGAAGCCGGCGCGCGCCGCGGTGAGCGTGTGATTGCGGCGATGCCCATGCTGGCTGCACGCCGGGCCCTTCTCTTCTACGTAGGTAATCTCGCGGTGTGTCGCGACTTCCCGGTAGTGGCCGGTGACGCAGCCGCACCCGAGTGTCGTGAAGCCAAGGAGACGAACGAGACTCATCATGATGACCCCCAAACGCGTATTGAGCAATTCCTGTACCGCAGAGGTGTCACGAAGTTGGCGACGTAGGCGCCGCCTCGCGCCGCCCACACGTTGTGAAGAATTCCGCGTGTTTTCATCAATGACAGAAACAGTCGATCGGCGAAAGTCTCGAACAACGTGCGACAGCCTCGTCACGAAACACGTGCCTGTTGAATCGATGACACCAACATTTTGAATCGATACGTGGCTGAGCGACGCCCGATTCATATCCTGTCTGCTGTCAGGGACACTAGGATAGGGGCACCATGATTCTGCTGCTGCTCGTGACGCTTGCCGCCTCTGTGAATTTTTGCGCCTCGACGCCTGCGGGCGCTCACGCTCAGGAATCCCCCGCAGCCATCGGCCCCCGTCTGATGCAGGACGCAGCGATCGCTGCTGCGGTTGACCGCGTGAAGCGGGACGAACCGCAACTCCTCGAAGAGCAGGTTCGTCTCTGCGAAATCCCGGCGCCGCCATTCAAAGAG
>JANNHC010000218.1:0-11927 GCA_031404215.1 Acidobacteriota bacterium | reverse complement strand
GGACACCGTCGTCGCTGCAGCGCCTTTCACTGTCACCAATTAGCAGGGCTCTACATTCTCGCGCGGAGATCGCTGAGGGCGCAGAGGCAGCCGAGTGTCGGCGCCCGCCGACATGTCGCAGTTCGTTACACCCCCGCGTTCTCCGCGATCTCTCTGCGCGAGATCTTTTCTGGCCGCTAGGCTGGCTTCAATCGACCATCTTCGAGACGCAGGATCCGATCGCAGGCGGCCGCGAGCCTGGGGTTGTGCGTGGCGATGACAGACGTCAGGCCGCGCTCGCGGTGCATATCGCGCAGCAACTCGTGAAGGGAGTCGGCGGTGTGCTCGTCGAGATCCCCGGTTGGCTCGTCGGCGAGCAGCAAGGTCGGATCCATGACGAGGGCGCGCGCGATGGCCACGCGCTGCTGCTCACCGCCCGACAACATCCCCGGCCGATGCTCCAGGCGCGCCTCGAGACCGACGCGGCGCAGCAGGTCCGTCGCGCGGGCGTGGCGCTCGGCTGCGGGCCGCCGCGCGATCCGCATCGGCATCTCCGCGTTCTCGAGCGCGCTGAATTCCGGCAGCAGATGATGGAACTGAAAAACGAACCCGACATGGCGATTGCGGAACGCCACCACCTCCCCGTCCGGTAATCCCGTCAGCGTCGTCTCGCCAATCCGCACCGTGCCCTGATCGACCGCGTCGAGGCCGCCCATGACGTGCAGCAGCGTGCTCTTGCCGACCCCGGACGCGCCGACAATCGCTACCATCTCGCCGCGCTCGAGTGACACGTCGAGCCCCTTCAACACCGTCAGCCGGCTGCCGCCGACCGGATAGCTCTTGGTAATGGCAGAGGCTTGGATGAACATGAAAATTGCTGATTGCTATTGATATCTCAAGGCCTGCGCCGGATCGAGCCTCGACGCCTGCCGCGAGGGATAAATCGTCGCGACGAAGCAAATGCCCAGCGCGGCGAGCACGACGATGGCGAAGTCGAGCGGCTGCAGGGTAAAGGGTACGTAGGAGATTTGGTACACGTCGATCGGCACGTGAATGAGCTTGTATCGGTCGAGGAAGTAGATGAGGGTGTAGCCGGCCACCGCCCCCGCCGTGGTGCCCAACAGTCCGATCACGAGCCCCTGCAGCATGAAGATGCGACGTATGCTGGCCGCGGAGCTGCCCATCGTCTTCAGGATGGCGATGTCGCGGCTCTTCTCCATGACGAGGAGCACGAGCGAGGCGGCGATGTTCAGTGCGGCGACCATCACGATCAGCCCGATCGTGATTGAAATCGCCATCTTCTCGATCCAGAGCGCAGAGAAGAGTGCGCCGTTCAGGTCCGCCCAGTCCTGCGCCATGTAGTCTGAGCCGAGGTGCTCGGGAATCGAGTCGGCCACCTCCTGCGCCGCGAACATGTCGTCGATGCGAAGTTCGATGAAGTCCGGCTGTGTCCGCCCGAGCGTGCGCTGCGCAATGTCGAGGCGCACGAATCCATAGCCCGAGTCGTACTCGAACAATCCCAGGCTGAACGTGCCGGCGACTTTGAACAGGCGCGGGCGCATGACGGGCCCGAACGGTGTCATCGTGCCTTCCGGCGTGATCAGCCGCACGCTGTCGCCAACCACGACGTGCAGTTGCGCGGCGAGATCCTTCCCGACGAGGATGCCGGGAGTTTCACCGGCAGGGGTATTGAGCGCGTCCAGTGTCCCGGACAACATGGCGCGTTCAATCTGGGTCACGGTCCGTTCCTGTTCGGGGACGACTCCCTTGACCTCGATGAACGCTTCGCCTCCGCCGTCGCTCGTCAGCAGGGCCTTGCCCTGGACGATGGGAGCGGCGCCGATTACGCGGGGCACGCGCAGCAAGCGCTGGACCTCCGCCTGCGGATCCGTCAGGCCCCCGGCCTTCATGACGTAGACGTGCGCCGCGGATCCGACGATGCGATCGCGCAGCTCTCCCTGGAGGCCCGTCATGAGCGCCAGCGCAATCAGCACCGCCATGACGCCGACCGTCACACCCAACGCGGAGATCAGCGAGATCAACGAGATAAAGGCCTGCCTGCGTTTCGCGAGCAGGTAGCGCAGCGCGACGAACAGCTCGAAAGGCAGGTCCAATTATTTCGGTCTCATCAACGGGAACAGGATCACATCGCGAATCGACGCACTGTTGGTCAGCAGCATCACGAGGCGGTCGATGCCGACCCCCTCGCCCGCGGTCGGCGGCAGGCCGTACTCGAGCGCCCGGAGGTAATCCTCGTCCATCGCGTGGGCTTCAGTATCTCCCGCGGCGCGATCCACGAGCTGCGCTTCGAAGCGCCGACGCTGTTCGGCCGGATCGTTGAGCTCGCTGAAGGCATTCGCGACCTCGAACCCGCCGATGTACAGCTCGAAGCGCTCGACCGTATCGGGATCGTCCGGCTTCTGCTTGGAGAGGGGCGACACTTCGGTCGGGAAATCGTACACGAACGTGGGGTGCACGAGATCGTGCTCGTTGAGCCGTTCGAAGATTTCCGTGGCGATCTTTCCGGCGCCCCACGACGGCTGCACCTCGAGGTGCAGCGTCCGCGCGAGGGCCGCGGCGGTCCCGCGCTGACGCAGATCGGCGTCGCTCACGGACGTGCCGAGCCGTTCACTGGCCTTCGTCCGCGCCCCTTCCCGCAACGAGATGCGGCGGTACGGCGGCGCGAGCGAGATCCTGTGCTCACCGAACGTGATGTCCTCAGTCCCGATGGCCTCGCGGGCGCAGGCTGAGAACATCTCCTCGGTCATCACCATCAGCTCCTGGTAATCGCTGTACGCCTGGTAGAACTCGAGCATCGTGAATTCCGGGTTGTGCTGGGTGGAGATGCCCTCGTTGCGGAAGTTCCGGTTGATCTCGTACACCCGTTCCAACCCGCCGACGACCAGACGCTTGAGGTACAGCTCGGGAGCGATGCGGAGGAACAACTGCATGTCGAGCGCGTTGTGATGCGTCACAAACGGGCGCGCCAGCGCACCTCCCGCGATCGGCTGCATCATGGGCGTTTCGACTTCCAGGTAACCGCGAGCATCGAGGAACCCGCGAATCGACGCCAGCGCCTTGCTTCGCACGTGGAACACACGCCGCGAATCCGGGTTGACGATCAGATCGAGATAACGCTGCCGGTAGCGAATCTCGACGTCGCTCAGCCCGTGCCACTTCTCCGGCAGCGGCTCGAAACATTTCACCAGGAACTGCAGCGAGGAAGCAAAAATCGTCAGCTCGTTGGTCTTCGTCCTGAACAGCTTGCCTTCGACCCCGACGTAGTCGCCGAAGTCGAGCAGCTTGAAGGTGGCAAAGTCCTGTTCGGACAGCGAGTCCTGCCGGATATAGGCCTGGATCTTCGCCTCGCCGTCGGAGAGCACGAGAAAGTTCGCCTTGCCGAAGCTGCGGATGGCGAGGATTCGACCCGCCGTGCGCGTCTGAATGGCTGCGGCTTCGAGGTCTTCCTTGCTCCTGGCGCCGTGCGCGGCGACGAGGGCCGCGATCGTATCGGTGCGCTCGAATTTGCGGGGGTACGGATCGACGCCAATCCGCACCAGCTCTTCAAAGTTGGCGCGGCGCTGGCGCAGGAGATCCGATTCGCGGGTGTCGTCGGTCATGTGCTCGGTCGGAGGTAACGCTCCGTCTCCTCTACTCCGGCCTCAGCTCTTTGCGCACCGCATCCAGGACGCCGTTCACGAACCCGACGGCGTCCTCTCCGCTGAACGATCTCGCCAATTCCAGCGCCTCGTTGATGACGACGGGAGGGGGCGTGTCCGGCTCGGCGAGCAGCTCGTACACCGCGAGGCGCAGCACCATCCGGTCGATCACGGCCATCCGCTCGACGCGCCAGTTCTGCGCGTGTGCCGAGAGGATGGCGTCGATGTCCTTGATGCGGTCCAGGGTGCCGCGGACCAGCCCATTCGCGAAGGCGCGAAGCGGTTCGGCCAACTCGTTCTGCTCATCGTGCGACGGCCAATACGTCGCGATGGCTTCCACCGCGCTGGCGCGGCCCACCTCCGTCTGGTAGAGCATCTGCAGCGCCGCTTCGCGCGCGCGACGCCGGCCGGTGGAATCGACGGTCGTCATGACTCCTGACCGCGCGGCGCACCCGGCTCGAACCCGAACGATCGCGCGGGGGCGCGTGCAGGCGTCCGGCCGAGCCTGCGAAAGAGAACGGCCATCTCGATTCCCGCCGCCGCGGCCTCCCAGCCCTTGTTGTCTTGTCCCGGGCCCGCGCGTTCGGCCGCCTGGGCCTCCGTATCGGTCGTGAGCACCCCGAACGCGAACGGCACCCCCGTCTCTCCCGCTGCGTCCATGATCCCGTGCGCGACCGCCGACGAGATGTATTCGAAGTGGGGGGTCGCTCCGCGAATCAGGCAGCCCAGACAGACGACCGCGTCAAAGCGGCCGGTTTCCGCCGCGCAGCGCGCCGCCTGTGGAATCTCGAACGCCCCGGGCACGTGAAATTCCTCGATATCCACCCGCGAGACGCCGGCTTCGAGCAGCGCCGCGCGGGCGCCGTCCCGCAGCGCCTCCGTAATCGACGGGTTGAAACGCGAGACGATGACGGCGAAGCGGTAGCCGGCCGCTCCGTGCAACACCGCCGGAGGCATCTCGGAATCCTGGTGGCGCAACGGCTACTTCCCCTTGAACTCGGCTTTGCGTTTGTCGAGGAATGCCTTCGTGCCCTCGCGCATGTCCTCGGTGGTCGAGACGAGGCCGAACAGCGTCGCTTCGAACACCTGCGCATCGGGCAACGGCATCTGGAGGCCCCGGTTGACCGCGTCGATGATATAGCGCACCGCGATGGGCGCCTTCGCCGCGAGCGCCTGCGCAAGTTTGCGCGCCTCGCCCATCAGGTTCGCGCCCGTGACGACGCGATTGACGAGGCCAAGACGGTGCGCTTCGGCGGCGGTAATCTGATCGCCTGTCAGGAGCAGCTCGAGCGCGCGTCCGCGTCCAATCAGCCGCGACAGGCGCTGGGTTCCGCCGTACCCGGGGATGATCCCGAGGTTGATTTCCGGCTGGCCGAGTTTCGCGGTGTCGGCCGCGATGCGGATCGTGCAGGCCATGGCGAGTTCGCACCCGCCGCCGAGCGCGTACCCATTGATGGCCGCGATCACCGGCTTCCCCATGTTCTCGATGAGGTCGAACACGTGCTGCCCGGCGATCGCGTGTTCGCGGCCGCCGGTGGGTGTCTGCTGCGAGAGTTCGTTGATGTCCGCACCCGCGATGAACGACTTCTCGCCGGCCCCGGTGATGATCACGGCCCTCACGCTGTCGTCGTGGGTCAGCGCGAGGATCGCACGACGGAGCTCGTCGAGCGTTGGCGTGCTGAGCGCGTTGAGGACCTTCGGACGGTTGATGGTGATCGTGGCGACGCCACCGTCCCGCTCGACCTGGATGTGTTCGAGAGTGTCGAGAGTCATGACGAGGAGTCGAGTATACCCCAGCGCCGCGCGGCTCTTGCGAGCCACGCCAGCGCGACGCCGAACGCTGCGCCCGCAAAATCGGCGGCCACGTCGTACCGATCCGCGCTCCGGCCGGACACAAACGACTGATGAAACTCGTCTGACGCCCCGTACGCCCCCGCCAGCATCACCGCGACCAACCCGCGAAGCCAGGTGACCTCGCGCAACCGGCCACGGGCAAGCGCGCGCAGAAGAAGTCCGCCCAGCAGGGCGTAGCCAATCGAGTGTCCCGACTTGTCGGACATGCCGCCCGGAAGCCGCGAAAGATTCGGGATAGACGAAGCGAGGAAGATGAGCACCATCTGGAGCAGGACCGGGCCCCAGAGCCAGGCAGGCGAGCGCAGATTCCGCGTGCGCTCCGGCGTCACAACGGGAACGGGAACATCAGCCAGCCAAGGACCAGCGCCGCGGCCACGAAGCCGCCAAACATCATCGCGCCGGTCCTGAGCTGCTGACGTGGCTCGTCGCGAAGGAGCACCGCGAAAACCAGCGACACGAAAAACGAGAACAGGACGAGCCAGAGGAAGTGACTCGTCATTTGCGTCCCATCCCGATGTCGAAGGCGTCAAGAATCACGAGAAAGTTCAAGAGGCCAGAGACGATGAGAAAGCAGTTGCCGTACTCGTAGGTCGCGGCCGTCACGATGCCGCCGCCAGCGCCGAGCAGGCGGGCGATCATCCACGGTCCGCCGGCACACACATTCGCCAGCGCGGCAAGCCCGACCAGTGGTTCGGACAGCTCGAGAGGGAAAATACGCCCGTGGAGCAGCAGGCCAACCAGAAACATCGCGGGAAGCGCCAGGAGAAAAACCAGCCCTTTTTGCCGCCGGCCCCTCCAGAGATGTCCTGCGCCGGGGATCGCCCATGCCGCCAGGCACAACAGCACCAAGGTCCCCGGTTCCGCGGCGGCCCTCGGCCGCTCGGCAGCCGTCGATTTCGTCGTCATATCCTCTCGCATCATACCTCGTCGCTGCGGACTCAGGGCTCAGGGCCCAGGGCTTCGGCTCTCAGTGACTGGACAAAGACCCAGGCAGCGGCGCCGCCGAGCGGTAACGCAGACACGGCGCGAACGGTATTGGAAGGATACGCGAGTCCGAAAAACTCGAGCGCAACGGTGAACACCGTCGGCACGGCAGCGGCGATGAGTATCATCCGGGTGCGTCGTGGCGCGCGCGGCCGGCGCGACAAGATCCACGCTGCCAGCACGCCCGAGGCGCCGGCGACGTAGAGACCCGCGCATCGCGCACAGACCGGCTGCTGCACGCCGGCGAGGTGAAACGAGCGCTCGGACTGCTGATGGCAGATCAAGCCTGCCGCCTGGTACACCAGCGCCGCGGCTGCAACATGGCGAGGGTCATCGCTGCTGAGGGCGTAGGGAGCAAGAAAGAGCGTCGCGCTCCAGGCAAGCGCGCCTATCGTGAGAATCCCCGGCACGATGCGCTGCACCGCCGCATTTTACCGTGGCAGGGCTGACACGTCGCTTGAGGCCTGCCCGGGCCGGCCCTCGTACTATCGCTGCGGCGGCTGCAGGACCTGCGTCGAGCGGAGGGTCTCGGCGGTGTATCCCAGGCGCGCGCGCGGCCGGAATTCCGGGTGCGCATTGACCTTCACGACAATGCGCCGGAAGCGGCCGTCGGAATGCCAGTTGGACGGCGAATAGCCGATCGAATACTGGTTCGACAGTTCGTCGGAGATTCCCGCGTAGATGCCCTTCAATTCCTGCAACGATTGCGGGAAATAGGCCTGCGCGCCGGTTTCCTGCGCCAGCGACTTCATCGAGTAGTCGGATTCCGAGAAGTACTTGCGGCCGCTCGCGACCCGGGCGGTTGAGTAGCGATTCTGCAGGCAGATCGTATAGATGTTGATGCCGCTCTTCCTCGCCATCGCCAGCACATCCTCGAAGCCAATGACACTCGAGGTGTCCTCGCCGTCGGACAGCACCGCGATGGCCTGACGGCGCACATCGCCGCTTTGTTGCGTGGCGCGCGCGAACTGCTTCAACGCGACGTAAAGCGCATTGTTCAACGCCGTGGACCCACGCGGATGGGCCTGCTGCACGGCTCTCTCCAGCACGGCGCGATCCGAGGTCAGCGCCTGCACGATGTTCACGTTGTCGCCAAAGGTCACCACCGCGCCGCGGTCCTCCAGGCGGAGCGTCTTCAGGAAACCAACGGCCGCTTCACGGACCACGGCAATCTTGTCCGACATGCTGGCGCTGGTATCGAGGAGAAGGATGAGATCGATGGGGATGTCGTGCGATTCGAAGAACTGGACGCGCTGCAGGACCCCGTCTTCGTAGACGGAGAAGTCATCGAGCGTGAGGCCCGGCACCAGCCGCCTCCCCTCGGTGACCGTGACATTGAGGGCGACCAGATTCGCGCCGCTCCGGAAGACCGTGCCCTTCGAGGGCTCAGTCGGCGTGGGCGTCTGGGCGCTGGCTGAGACCGCGAGGGTGAACGCGACGATCGTTCCGATGGCGAGGCGTTTCACTGCGTCCTCCTCACCCGGGTTGTGCAAAGTAGGGGCCGAGCGCGACCATAACGAATTGCTGAGGAAATTGCAAAGCCTGCTTTTCAGGCACCTCCCGGCTGCGTAAGTACCTCCACGCAACGCGTGATGTTGTCGCCCTACTCTCCCCTGAGACGCCTCACTCGCTACAGGGCGGCGGCGTGGCCGAAATGCATCTCGTACCGCGTCAGGAATTCCGGCCAGGTATAGGCGTGACTCTGGCCCCCGAGGTGCTCGAGCGCGTAAGTCGCCGCCACGCTGCCCATTTGGGCGCACACCTGATAGCTGGCGCCGCGCGCCATCCCCTTCAGCAAGCCGCCGCGGAAGGCATCGCCGACGCCAGTGGGATCGACGATCCGGTGGGGGGCCACGGCTGGGATGTCCATCCGGCCGTGGCGCTCGATGATCGAGCATCCCAGCTCACCGCGAGTGACGAGCAGCGCGCCGGACTGAGCGAGGATGGCGGCCTCGTCGAGGCCGGTCTTCTGTCGAATCAGCTCGAACTCGTAATCGTTGGAGATGGCGATGGTTGCGCCCGCCATGCCGTCGCGCAGTTCGTCGCCGCCCATCCGGGCGCACTGCTGACCTGGATCCCAGATAAACGGAATCCCGAGCGTGCGGCATTCGTCGGCATACTGGAGCATCGCCCCTGGGTCGTTCGGGGAAATGATGGCCAGCCCGCAGTCCGGGACGTCCCGGAAGGACAGCTCCCCGGCGTTTGCCATCGCGCCGGTATAGAAGGATGCAATCTGGTTGCTTTCGACGTCGGTGCTGCAGAAGAAGGAGGCGGTGAATTTGCCGTCCACTTCCTTCACAAGGGACGTATCGACGTGCGCGGCCTCGAGCCACCGCCGGTAATCGCTGAAATCCTGCCCGGCGGTCGCCATCAGCCTGGGCCGTTCCCCGAGCAGCGCCAGTGTGTACGCAATATTGGGCGCGCAGCCTCCCCGGCGCTTGTCCATGGAGTCCACCAGAAAGCTCAGGCTGACCCGCTTCATGTGCTCGGGCAGGAAATGCTCGGTGAACTTCCCCGGGAACGACATCAGGTAATCGAAGGCGATAGATCCGGTAATGACAATGTTCATGAATTCTTGACTGGTGATTGCTGGTTGCTGATTGCTCTTCGATCGAACCGGGCACTACGACAGGTATTTCTCGACGATGGGCGCCAGCTCTCGCCTGATCTCCCGCGGGATCGCGTCCGGGCGCGTGATGATGGCGTACTTCAAGGCGGACGCGCATTCGCATGTGCGGTCGAAGGGCAGGCGGGCCACGGCTTCCGCGATGACCTGCTGGGCATTTCTGGCGTTCTGCGTGAGGTTGGCCAAGATCATGTCAACGGTCACCTGGTCGTGCGACGGGTGCCAGCAGTCGTAATCCGTGATGAGCGCGATGGTCGTGTAGCAGATCTCCGCCTCACGCGCGAGCTTGGCTTCCTGCAGGTTCGTCATGCCGATCACGTCCATACCCCACGACCGGTACAGCTCCGATTCGGCGAGCGTCGAGAACTGTGGCCCCTCCATGCACACGTACGTCCCGCCCTTGTGCACGACGGGAAAAGACGACGTGGCGGCCGAGGCGGCGGCGAGCCCCGCGGCCTGCGCGGCCTGCCAGGCGATGTCGCTGAGAGGCCCGCAGAATGGGTGCGCGAATCCGACATGAGCGACAAGGCCCCGCCCGAAAAACGTGGACACACGCCCGCGCGTGCGATCGACGAACTGGTCAGGAATGAGCATGTCGAGCGGACGATACAGCTCTTTGAGCGATCCGACGGCGCTCGCCGAGAGGATGTATTCCACGCCGAGCGTCTTGAATCCGAAGATGTTCGCGCGGAAATTCAGCTCGCCGGGGAGCAGGCGGTGTCCGATCCCGTGGCGCGCAAGAAACGCGACGCTCTTTCCGCGGAGCGTGCCCGTCACATATGGCGCGGACGGTTCGCCGAACGGCGTGACGATGCGTTCCTCGTGGCGGTCGGCCAACTCCGCCATGTCGTACAGACCGCTGCCGCCGATGATGCCGATGCTGGTCATGTTGTGTTCGCTCTACGCGGGCGTTCCCTGAACGTCAAAACGGACATGATACTTCAGGGGGTGACGGGTTCGACGTACTTCCGGCCGTCCTTCTCTCGGATATAACCCGCCGCGACGGCAGGGTCGTGCTCGAAGAAGATCAGATACTCGCGCTCGATGGCTTCGCGAATGAAGGTCCGCTTGAACGCCAGCGTGTCCATTGGATACAGGTCGTAGCCCATGACCCACGGCTCGTCGATATGGGCGACCGTCGGGACGAGGTCGGCGGTAAAGACGGCGGTCCGCCCGGCCCCGATTACTCTCAAGCAACGCGGCCCGTCGCCGGTAGAATCCCGCGGCTGTTATCCGGGCGCCTCGGCCAGGGGGAGCGCTCGCATGGACGAACAGAGTCTGCCAATCGAGTCTCAGCTGTCCGGGGGCGTCATCGCTATCGACGGCCCGTCGGCCTCGGGGAAATCCAGCACGGCTCGGGCGGTGGCAGAGGCCCTCGGATTCGCTCACCTCGACTCCGGCTCCTTGTACCGCGGAGTCACCCTCGTGGGATTACGCGAGATGGCACGGCACGGCATCCGGGGGAATGATCCGGCCCGCGGCCTGGCTCCGGAAACGCTGCTGCGGGCCGCGGAGGATCGCGGGCTGATGCTCCAACCGGACGGGGCGGGCTTCGCGGCCTACCTGGACGGGGAGCCGGTGGACGATGCGCTCCGATCGTCGGAGGTCACCTCGCGTGTCTCTGCCGTCTCGGCGATACCGGTGGTACGGGAATGGATCAACGCCCGGCTCCGGGCCATGGTGCGTGCGGGGCAGAATGTCGTGGTAGACGGGCGCGACATAGGCACGGTCGTCTTTCCCGACGCCGACCTGAAGATCTTCCTGACCGCGTCACCGGAGGCCCGGGCGGGTCGTCGCCTCAGCCAGCGCGGTGATGCCATGCAACCGGATGGTCTGGATGCCGAAGCCGCGGCCCTGGCCGCGCGCGACCACGCTGACTCCACCCGTGCGGTGGCACCCCTCCGGCCGGCGGAAGATGCCGTCCACCTCGACACTACCACCATGGGCTTCCCCGAGCAGGTTCGATTCATCGTCGAGCGAGCCCGCCCGATCTTCGGCGGCCGCTGAGTTTTTGCAGCCGGCGCCCGGCCCCCCCCCCACAAAAAGCAACAGCAATCACGAAAGCACGAAAAAGAACGAAAGCACGAAGGCGACCTCATCAGAACATCGTGTTCGGGGTAGCGGTGGTCTCCGGCACGCGCTGGAGCACGTCCCAATGCTCCACGATCTTGCCGGCCTCGTCCAGCCGAAAGATGTCGATCCCGGCCCAGTCCCTGTCGCCCGGCCACTCCTGCCGACAGTGCAGCACGACGAAGCCCCCCTCGGCCAACACTCGTTTGAAGTGGACCCGCTTGCCCGGGTACTCCTTGGCCATGCGGGTGAAATAGTCCACAAACGCCTCCTTGCCGTCGGCCACGGTTGGATTGTGTTGACGGTACTTGTTCCCGACGTAGCGCCGCACGGCCTCTGCGGGCTGGGACTGGTTGAACATCAGGTCGTAGAACGAGGTCACGGTCTGCTTGTTCTTTTCGAGCCGGGTCACAGTTCACCTGTGGGGAAGGGTCCCCAGTAAACGCTCCTGGTCGGCTGGAGTTCCCGCTGGGCGGTCTTGTGTGGCCAACCGATTGGTGGGCCTTGCCTTGTGTGGAATTGACGGCTATCCTACTTGGCTCTCGTCGCTGGCACTTCCGCCGGTGGTCGGTTACCCGAACCCGTGGCCTCGAAGGCGCGGCTTTTCAAAGGACGGCATACCTCCGCATGCTCGATCAACTCAATCCTTCCACCGACCAGTTCATCTCCCAGACCGGCCTGCGCGTTCGCCAGGATCTCTACGACGAAAACTACTCCGACGCCGACTACGAGCAGATGCTCTCGATGTACGAGGG
>JANNHC010000217.1:0-2640 GCA_031404215.1 Acidobacteriota bacterium | reverse complement strand
TCTTCGGGCGGCGATGGAGCAGATGGCCTCGGCCGGACCTCAGATCCAGCTCGCGCTCGGGCGGCTTCAGCTGCAGGAGCAGCGGGTGAACAACCTGCTGCGGCGGATAGAGAGCGTCCAGAAGGAGCTCCCCGGCGCGCTGCAGGAAAGTGACAGGACAGGGCAGGAGTTCACCAGGATGGAAAGCGCCGTGAAGTCCAGCGGGCTCCCGCCCGAAGAACGCCAGCAACTGGAGAGCGTCCTCCCGCAACTTAAAGCCGCACAGGGGCACGCGCTGGCAAAAGTGCAACGTCTGCAGCTTGAAGAATCCGGCCTGACTCAGGAGCTGGCCGCCGAGCAGGGCCGCTGGTCGGCGATCAATCAGCGCATGGAAGAACTCGAGCGGGCGCTCACTCGAAAATGAAGGTTCGTAAGGTCCCTCCTAATCCATCTCCTGCAAGGCGCGGACGCCGCTGTGCATGCCAATCCACCCTGTCGCGATACTCAAGGCGGAGGCGGCGAGGAAACATCCGTATATTTCGACACGCTGCGATGCGGCGAGCGGAAGGTGCCGCGCCTGGTGAAAGAGATAGACGGACGAAGGCCACCCTAACAGGCCGATGATGACCAGGACGTACAGGACGGCCACGACCATGAACGCGATGCCGCCGTACGAGCCGGCGACCTGGCTCGCATTGTCGGCCGCGAATCGCGGGTAGCGCGCGCCAAGACCGGTCGCGAGACCGACGAGCGCGAGGCTCATGAAGACGATGGCCACGGCGGCAACGACCTTCAAGAACGGATCAACCCCGAGCAACTGATTCGCGGCGACGGTCAGTCCCTCGCTGAGCAGCAGCACGGGCACGAGCCCGATCCAGAACTTCGACCAGAGAAAATCCCGCATGGAGATTGGCGCCGTCCGGATAATCCAGAACGCGGCCCCTTCCGCCGACACGGCGGGAAACACGAACCGCACCGCGATCGTCGCCATCACGAGCCCCGCCATCGCGAGGTTCACAAACGCGTAGACGTTCTTGATCACGCCGCTCATGTACGGGATGCGATCGAGATCGAGGACGCGGAAGTTGTAGAGATACACCAGCACGAGCGCGAGGAGCAGCAGCAGCTGCGACCACTGGCTCACGTCGCGCAGGAACACCTTCGCATCCTTCAACAGCAGGTGGCGGCGCACCGCGGACAACGGGAGCAGTCGCGTGAGGCGATCGACCGTGTGAAGCCTGGTGAACCGTGCCTTGCGCGCTTCCTGCGCGTTGCTGAAGCCGCTGAAATGCCAGCGTTCGTGCGCCGCGCGAACGACGAGCACCAGCGCCAGCGCGGTCGTCCACAACGCGCCGAAGTGCAGGAGATCGCGCCCGCCCAGCAGGCTCGCAAAGAGCGTCTCCCCCGCCCAGAAGGACGGCAGGAGCGGAGTCACGGGCGATTGCAGTGTCGCGAAAAACCCCGTGATGTCCGGCAGCGATTCAACTCGCATGAGGCGCTCCGGTTGAATGTAGCGGAGCAGGACGACGATGCTCGCCGCGAAGAACAGGCCCATCAACATCAGGATGTCGCGTGCCCGTCGGGCCGGAAACACGTTGACGAGCACAAGAGTGGCCGCCGTGCCGAGTGCGACAGGAATGATCGAGAAGGGAACGATCGTCAACACGGCTGTGGCGTAGAACGAGAGGGGCGCGCAGCGCGCCATCCCGACGCCAAGCAGCAGCGGCACGAGAAAGACGACGACCATCCAGGACGACTGCGCGAGCGTGCGCACGAAACGGGCATGAAACAACCGGCGTGGCGCGATGGGCGCCGCGAGCAGGAGCCGCAGATCGTCGGACAGAAAAAACGTCGAGAGCGCCGTGACGACTCCGCTGAACGCGAGAAACGACAGGAACGTGAGAAAAAGCCACGACAGCCCGACGCGGAGCAGGTAATCCCCGAGTTCGGCGAAGTCGGCGAGCTGCCACGTGAGCCAGAACGACCCGGAAAAGATCGCCGCGGCAACGATCACACCGATGCCGCCAAACATGAGCCCACGCAGCAGGTCGCCGCGTTCCCGGCGATGCGCGCGGTTACGCGACGCCCAGAGAGTGGGCAGCAGCAGGTAGGGGAAGGGTTGAGGGTTCAAGGCTCAGGGCTCAGGACGATCTCATCAATCTCCTGCAGCGCGCTTCCGCCGGTCAGCTTCAAAAAGACGCCGGTCAACTGGTCGTGCGGGTTTCCCGCCATCGCGCGCAATTCCGGCACGGTGCCGCGCGCGATGATTTTTCCCTTCAGGATGATGCTGATTCGATCGCACATTTCCTGCGCAACCTCGAGCGTGTGGGTGCTCATCAGGATCGCCACGCCGTGCTGGCTCATTCGGCGGAAGACGTCCTTGATCAAGCGGGCGCCGCGCGGGTCGAGTCCCACCATCGGCTCATCCACCAGCACAGCCTCGGGCCGGTGCAGGAACGCCGCGCACATCACGAGGCGCTGCTTCATGCCGTGTGAAAAGCTTTCGACGAGCTCGTTTTCCCAGCGCGTCAGTTCGAAGAGATCCAGCATCTCCCGCACGCGGCCCGCGACAGCCGGTCCGTCGAGCCCGTACAGGCCGCCATGGAAACGCAGGAACTCACCAGCCGTGAGCTTCTCGTAGATGAAAGGACGATCGGGGAT
>JANNHC010000216.1:0-3928 GCA_031404215.1 Acidobacteriota bacterium | reverse complement strand
GGCGGCGACAACGGCCTCCTCCAGCAGGTCGGCGGCTTGCAGTCGATCAACGTGACGGGAACGCCGAAGGGAGGCTTCGGCGAGGCCGGACCTAACGCACAGTGGTACGATCCCTCGGTGTTCTCTCAGCCGGGCAACGCGTGGGGTAACAGCGGTCGCAACGCATTCCGCGGGCCGTCGAACTGGAACCTCGACGCGTCGCTGTTCCGTACGATACCGTTCGGCACCCGCAAGATTGAGATCCGTGCGGAGTCGCAGAACGTGTTCAACCATGCGCAGTGGGGCAACCCGGTGACGGGATTCACCGACTCGAACTTCATGCGCATCCGTTCCCTGGCCCGGCCCCCACGCACGGTGCAGGTGGGGCTGCGCTTCGCGTTCTAGTCTCGACACTCACGACATCGGGCCGGGGCAGCCGTCCGCTGCTCCGGCCCTTTTTTTGTACCGGGTTCTGAGTCCTGCAGGCGTGGGACAATGTTCGGATGAAGGTCCTGGGGCGAGGAGCGGGAACATCCGAGACAGTACGATGATGGGGACCACGACAGCGCTTCTTCTTGCGCTCTTGTTGTCGGTCCAGGCGAACACCCAATCCGCCGATCTCGCGACGCGCAGCCGGGACGCAACCCGCGCCATGGAGGGCGGCCGGTTCGATGAGGCCGTCCGGATCTATCGCGACCTGCTGGAGGCACTCCCACACGACTCGGGACTCCTGATGAATCTCGGCATGGCCCTCGCGATGGGAGGGCGCGAGAAGGAGGCGATCGTTCCGCTCGAGCGCGCCCTCGCGCTCAAACCCGATCTCGTCCCCGCGCGCCTGTTCCTCGGCTCCAGCTATCTGGCGCTCGGCCAGCCTGAGAAGGCCATCGCGCCTCTGAAGCGAGTGGTGTCCGCGCGGCCAGCGGACGCCGAGAGCCGCCGGATGCTCGCGCAGGCCTACGCGACCTCCGGCCGGCCGGCGGACGCGGCAGCTGAACTGCGCACGGTGACCGAGCTCGCGCCCGGCCTTCCTGGCGGCTGGTACGGGCTCGGGCACGCGTACAACGCGGTCACGCAGGACGCCATTTCCAGGTTCGACGACCAACCGGAAGACTCACCGTGGCGTCAGCTGCTCGTGGCGGATGCGCTTCTGGGCGACGGCCGGTTGACCGATGCCTTCGCGATCTATCGAACGGTGCTCGAGCGGCTGCCGTCGATGGTCAGCATTCATGATTCGGTCGCGCGCATCTACGAGCTGACCGGCCACCCAGACTGGGCCGCGAGGGAACGGGTGAGCGGCCGCCTGCCTGCGGCCGGCTGCGTCACGCGGAAGGCGCTCTGCGAGTTCCGCGCCGGACGCTATCGCGCGGCGCTCGCCGCTACGCTCGCCCGGACGGATCTGGAATCGCAGTACTGGCGCGCCCGGGCCGCGACCGCACTGGCAATTGCGGCATTCAAGCGGCTCGACGGGTTACCCGACTCGCGTGAGCGGCGGGAGGTCCGGGCCACACAGGCTCGCGCCGGGCGCCGGTATACCGAGGCCATCGTGGAGCTCAAGGCTGCGCTCGCGTTTGCGCCCGGCGATCCCGATCTCCTCGACGATCTGGGCACGACCTACTATGCAGCGCGCGAGTACGAGCAGGCGATCGCGACCCTGTCGCCGCTGCTCAGAGTGGCCCCGGACGACTCGCGGCTGCTCGTGGTATACGGGGACTCGCTGCTGGAGTTGCAGCGGGTCGACGAGGCGCTCCCCGTCCTGCAGCGCGCGTCCGAGCGCGACCCGTCCGACTCGACCCCACGGCTGGCGCTCGGCCGCGCGCACCTGCAGAAGGGAGATTTCGCCGCGGCCATTCCGTTGATCGAGGCGCAGCTCGCCGACGATAACGATGGCAGCCTGCACGTGCAGCTCGCGCGCGCGTACGCCGGTGTGGGTCAGAAGGACAGGGCCGCGGCGCTCCTCACGCGGTCGCAGGAGATCCAGCGGATGGCCCAGGCGCGCGGCGCGGCGGCGGGCCAGCGGGCCATCACGCCGCCGAAATAGTTGAGGTGTAGCGCAGGGCTGCGCTACCTCTCCCGTATTTCAATCACCTGATTCGTCTTCACATTTTCAATAGCCTGTCGCGCGCCCGAGGGCCATTGAATCTCGACGCGAACGGGGCCCGTGCTGGTTCCCAGCCCGAAGTGCACGCCTGCGTGCGACGACGAGGCATATCCGACCGCGGTCGTCATCGTGCGTACCTGGTTGCCGACACTTACTCGGGCGCCAATGCCGTCGCGGTTGCTCTTCGTGCCGACGAGCCGGACGATGAGCCAGCGGTTGCCGGGTGCGCTTTCATTCTGCCAGAGCTCTGCCCGCGCGCCGAGGACCAGCACAGCGAGATCCAGACGCCCGTCACCATTGAAGTCAGCCACGCCGCATCCGCGGTGCACCGCAACGGCGTCGGCGAGGCCCGATTCGGCGGTCGCGTCATGGAACCGGCCTTCCCCATCGTTGATGAAGAGGCTGTTCGCCTGCCGCCACCCGATGGCTTCGATTTCGCCGATCCGATCGTTGGCATGCGAGTTGGCCGTGAAGATGTCCTTCCTGCCGTCGTTATCGATGTCCGCGAAGACCGAGCACCAGCCCGATGATTTCGCCGTCAGTGCCGCCAGGCCGCTCGACTGCGTCGTCTCGACGAAGGCGGAGCGGGCGTCGTTCCGGAAGAGCGGGAACGTTTCACTCGACAGCGCGGTGAAATGAATGTCCTCCCACCCGTCGTTGTCGTAGTCCTGAAAATCCGTGCCCATCCCCGACACCGGTCGGCCCGATGCCGGAACCGAGACGCCGGCAAGCAGAGCCGCTTCCGTGAATGTGCCGTCGCCGTTGTTATGGAACAGGAAGTTGGGAACCGTGTCGTTGGTGACGAAGACGTCCAGCCGGGTATCGTGATCGAAGTCCGCGAACGACACGCTCATGCCTTTTCCGACGTGCGCCAGCAGACCCGAACGCGCCGACACGTCCTCGAACGTCCCGTCACCGCGATTCCGATAGAGACGATTCGGCAGCCCCTCGAAGAATCTCGGATGGCAGTAGATTCGGACTCCGCGAGCCTGATCTCCACAGTAGCGGTTCGTGTCCGGGCGCCATCGCACGTAGTTCACGACCAGCAGGTCGAGGCGGCCGTCGTTGTCGTAATCGAACCAGCCGCCCGCTGCGGCCCAGTCCCCGCTGAGGATCCCAGACCGAGCCGTGACATCGTCGAAGCGGCCGTCGCCGCGGTTGTGCAGCAACTGGTTCTGCCGGACGCCCGCGACAAACAGATCGACGCGGCCATCGTTGTCATAGTCGGCGGCGGCGGCACCCATCGCGTACCCCACCCCGCGTGCGCCGGCGGCGTCGGTCACATCGGTGAATCGCAGACCTCCGTCGTTCCGATAGAGCCGGTTGGTGTACATGTCGGCGGATTTTTCAAGCGACGGCGTCTGCGCGCCGTTGGTGAAGAAGATGTCGGCCCGCCCATCCCCGTTGTAATCGAACACGGCGAGGCCGCCCGGCGTGCTCTCGACGTAATGCTTGTCGGGCGTGGCGGAACGCTGGTGCACGAACGTCACGCCGGCCGCCTCGGCGACATCCCGCAGGGAGACGGCCGGGCGGTCGGCCCGTCCCTGGCCGGAGGCTGGCGCGGAATCCAAGGAAGCCACTGCGAGTGCAGACAATCCGACCACGGCGCTGAACGGCCATCCACGAAGACTCACGGTGCGCATCCTCCGGTCTCGTCACAAACGCCGCGGCGCCTGAGTCGACAGGCCGGCGGTGATCGTCCTATGCTCAGCTTAAGCGGAGTCCGCGTAACCTGCCATGAGGATTCGAATGCCTCGACACGCGTGTCTGACAGTCATCCTCGCGGCAGCCCTGTACTTGACCGGAGCACGTACGACGCCAGGTGCCGCCGCGAGCGTCCAGAGCGGGACT
>JANNHC010000215.1:0-16432 GCA_031404215.1 Acidobacteriota bacterium | reverse complement strand
CGCGGCGACATCGGACCCCTAAGAAAGCGCCACATCTAACGGCACGCCCGATACTTGTGTACTGCTGCCGATAGAAGATGAACCCCACGCACAGTATCCGTAATTCCCGCGGCGAAAAGCAACCCACCACCTGCAAGCACTGGCACAACGCCGACGCCTATAGCAGCCCAGCCGGCTGGGCCTGCGGCGGCCAAAGGCACCGCCGCCATCGACCCAGTCCAAATGACAACCGCGCCAACGTTTGCTATTCCGAGACCACCAAGTGTCGCCTCCGCACCAAACACCGCGAGCGCTTTGACACTCGGACCAGCCCTGCAGTTGAAGGGCCCCGGCTTCGTCCCCTGGGCAGGCGGAGAGTTTGCCGGCGGCGGTGTCGGAGCTAGGGCGCGGAGCCCGAGCCCGACCTGAGCCCTATCTGCGTCCGGTGAGGCGCCACAGCGCCGGCATGACCGCGGCGGCGAGGAAGATTTTGAAGATGTCGGCGGGAATGAACGGATAGAAGCCCGTGCGCAACGCGGCGTCGAGCCCGACGGCGGCGGGGCGGGCAAAAAAGGCCAGCCACGTCACGCCACATGCGAAGACGATGGCCAGGCCACACGCCATGGCGATCACCGAGGTCACGTAACGCCGGTCGAAGCCGCGTTCCGCGAGCCAGCCGGCCGCGAACGCCGCAAGCGGATAGCTGATCAAGTACCCGCCCGTCGGCCCCAGCAGCCGCAACGCGCCTGGCGGCAAGAGCGGCGAGGCCGCAAAAACCGGGAGTCCCGCGATGCCGGCCAGCAGATACAGCACCTGCGCCGACAGGCCCAGGCGTGATCCGAGCGCGGCGCCACCCAGAAGTACGATCATCGGCTGCAGGGTGAAAGGCACCGGCGTAAACGGCAGCGGGATGCTCACCTGCGCGGCGGCGGCGGTCAACGCGGCGACAAGGACGGCCGACGCGACACGAATGCCGGCGCCGGTCCCGGCAGCGGCCACCGTGTTTGTCAGCAGAGTTCCGCGGGTGTCGGCCCAATTGTGCATGGCGCGTGATTGTACTATGGTCCGTGAACGGAGCCTCCGCCTTCCGTCGGCTGCGTAACGCTTCGGCGGCGGAGGGGACTTGCTCATGAAAAGAGCCCTGACGATTGCGGGAAGCGACTCGGGCGGTGGCGCCGGGATCCAGGCCGATCTGAAAACATTCGCCGCGCACGGCGTGTTCGGGACCAGCGCGATCACCGCGGTCACGGCGCAGAACACGCTGGGGGTCGTCTGCTGGCAGGCGCTGCCGGCCGACCTCGTGACCGCGCAGATCGAAGCCGTGATCGGTGACATCGGCGCCGACGCGGTCAAGATCGGCATGCTGGCAACGGCCGCGATCGTCGAGGCGGTCGCAGCCGCGATACAGGCGCTCGATCTGCCCCACGTGGTTGTGGATCCGGTCATGATCGCCAAAGGGGGCGACCGGCTGCTCGAGGCAGACGCGGTGGCGGCGATGCAATCTGAATTGCTCCCGAACGCCCATGTCGTGACGCCCAATGTCCCGGAGGCGGAGGTCCTTTCGGGGATCTCCATACGCTCGGTCGAGGACATGCGCCGCGCGGGTGAACGAATCCTCCGGACGGGACCGCGCGTCGTACTGGTGAAAGGGGGCCACCTCGCCGGATCCGACTCGATCGACGTGGCGTGCACGGCGTCGGAAACGTTCGAGATACGGCGGCCGCGCATCGAGACCCGCCACACCCACGGCACGGGTTGCACGCTGTCGTCTGCCATCGCCGCCAACCTGGCGCGCGGCCTGACGGACCGTGAGGCGATAGAGGCCGCGCGCGAATATCTCGACGGGGCCATCCGTCACGCACCGGGTCTGGGCGCCGGGCATGGGCCGCTGCACCATTTCTGGCGCGCGGTATACTGAATTCCATGCCGGACCAGAGGTTCCGCGTCACGGCGGGTCCGCTCGACGCGAACGCGGTGGCTTCGATCGTGTCGTCGCCGGATTGCGGAGCGGTCACGACGTTTGTCGGCCTCGTGCGCGACGAGAACGGTGGACGCCGCGTCCTCTGGCTCGACTACGAGGCGTACGAGCCGCTCGCGGTGAAGGCGTTCACACGGATTGACGAGGAAGCGGGCGAACGATGGCCGTCCATCGGGCTGGCGATCCATCACCGCACCGGCCGCGTGGAAATCGGACAGCCGAGCGTCGTGATTGCCGCGGCCTCACCGCACCGGGCCGAGGCGTTTGCCGCGTGCCGGTACGCCATCGAACGCATCAAGCAGATTGCCCCCATCTGGAAGCACGAGCACTTCGAGGGCGGGGAGGTCTGGATCGAAGGCGCGACGGCCGATCCGATGGACGACGACGCCCGGCGGATGGCGTTTGCGCAATGTTCGTAACGATTCGCCTGTTCGCGCGGCTCCGGGAGATGGCAGGGGCCGCCGAGCTTCGGCGTGAACTCCCCGACGGGTCCATCGCGCGTGCCGCCTGGGACTCCCTCGTGAGAGACTTTCCGGACTTCGACGACTACACCAAGGCTGTGTCGTGCGCCGTCAACGAGGAGTACGCGCGCATGGCGGCCCCGCTCAACGACGGCGACGAGGTCGCGTTCCTGCCGCCGGTATCGGGGGGAACTTGAATCCCTAATCCCTTATCCCTAATCGCTGATCGCTGATCGCTGATCGTGAAACCCTGAATCCGGAGCCTTGAGCCCCACAAGATGTTCGACAAACTGAGCGCCGTCGAGGCGCAGTACGAAAAACTCATGACCGAGATGGCCGACCCCGCGGTTCAGGGGGACACGGCGAAGTTCCGCGCGCACTCGAAGATGCTCGCCGAGATCCAGCCGCTCGTCGAGCGCTTCCGTGAATACAAGGACGTCATCTCCGACCTTAACTCGACCGAGGAGCTGATGAAGGATCCGGACATGCGCGAGCTGGCGCGGGCGGAATTGACATCCCTCGAGACGCGCCGCGATCAGCTCCTCGCGCATCTCAGGGTGTTGCTCGTCCCGAAGGATAAGAACGACGCCAAGAACGTCGTCCTCGAAATCCGCGCCGGGGCGGGTGGCGACGAGGCGGCGTTGTTCGCGTCGGACCTGTTCCGGATGTACTCCCGATATGCCGAGCGGCAGGGCTGGCGCGTCGACATGCTCAACATGAGCGACAGCGGCGCCGGCGGGACGAAGGAAGTCACCGCCGTGATCGAAGGACGCGGCGTATACAGCCGTCTCAAGTACGAGAGCGGCGTGCACCGCGTGCAGCGCGTGCCGGCGACCGAGGCGAGCGGGCGCATCCACACGTCAACCGCGACGGTGGCGGTGCTGCCGGAAGCCGAAGAAGTCGATATTCACATCGAGGCGAAGGATCTGCGAATCGATACGTTCTGTTCGAGCGGGCCGGGTGGGCAGAGCGTCAACACGACCTACTCCGCGGTCCGCATCACGCACATTCCCACCAACACCGTGGTGTCGCAGCAGGACGAGAAGTCACAGGTGAAGAATCGCGCGAAGGCCATGAAGGTCCTGCGCTCGAGACTCTACGAAATGGAGATGCGGAAGCAGCAGGAGGCGATTGCCAAGGACCGGCGGACCCAGGTCGGGACAGGGGACCGGTCCGAGAAAATCCGCACATATAACTTCCGCGACAACCGCATCACGGATCATCGCATCGGGTTCACGATGCACCAGCTCACGCAGGCGCTCGACGGCGACATCAACGATCTGATCGACGCGGCCGTCGCGCATTTCATGTCCGAGAAGCTCAAGGAAGCGACCGACACCGATTCCGGCAGCGACTCCGATTCCGGCGGCGCCACCGTGCACTGATGGCGTCGCTTTACGAGCGCCTCGCGGAGGCCCGCGAGACCCTCATCCGGGCGGGCATCTCCACCGACGAAGCCGCGCTCGACGCCGAGGTCCTCGCGCGCCACGTCCTCGACTGCGACCGCGCGACGCTTCTGACCCGCGCGCGCGACCCGCTCCCCTCCGCCTTCGACCGGCTCTATCGTGAACTCATCGCGCGCCGGATCGCGCGCGAGCCCATCGCCCACATCGTGGGCCACCGCGAATTCTGGGGACTCGAGTTCGAAGTCACGCCGGCGGTGCTCATTCCCCGCCCCGAAACCGAGCTCCTGGTTGAAGAAGCCCTGTCGGCGCTGCCGCACCGCGACGGTGTGCGCCGCATCATCGATGTCGGCACCGGTAGCGGGTGCCTTGCGGTGACATTGGCCGTGGAGTTTCCAGCCGCGGCGGTCGTCGGCACGGACATGTCGGCGGCGGCGCTGGCCGTCGCCGGGCGAAATGCCGAACGCCACAACGCCGCCGGGCGGATCACGTTCCTCGAGACCGATCTGCTTCTGGATGTGGCTGGGCCGGCCGATTTGATTGTGTCGAACCCGCCGTACGTGCCGGCCGGTGACGCGGCGACGCTTGCCCCGGAAGTCGCGCGTTACGAGCCTCCTTCCGCCCTGTACGGCGGGCACGACGGGCTCGACGTGATCCGGCGGCTGTTGGCTGATGCCCGTCGGCCCCTTGCGCCTGACGGCTGGCTCATTGTTGAATTCGGCTTCGGCCAGGGGTCCGCCATCCGCGGCGCCGCGGCCGACGCGGGCTGGACGGTCGTGCGCATTCGCAGCGACCTGCAGGGTATCCCGCGGGTCGCGGTTCTGAGGAGGTAACGTGGTGGATTGTCTCTTCTGTAGGATTGTCGCGGGACAGATACCCGCCACGATCGTGTTCCAAAACGATCAGGTCGTGGCATTCAAGGACATCACCCCGCGGGCGCCGACCCACGTGCTGGTCGTGCCGCGCCGCCACATCGGCAGCCTCAACGAACTCGGTCCGGAAGACGACTCGCTCGTTGGGGAGATGGTCCGTACCGCTGCCGCAATCGCGAGGGAGCAGGGACACGCGGACCGAGGCTACCGGACGGTGTTCAACTGCAACGCAGACGCCGGCCAGACGGTCTTTCACATCCATCTGCATCTGCTCGGCGGAAGAACGATGACCTGGCCGCCGGGATAGGGGAGTACCAGCTACCGGGTACAGGTTGGAATCATTACCTTCTACCGGCCGTCGGCCAACCGGTACCCTCCTGCAACGCCAGCAAATACTGTCCCCTGCCTTCTTCGCGAGCCAGGAAGAAATCGACGGCGCGATACCCGCGGGCGAAATAGGTCTGGAAGATCGCTCTCGTAGCCATGCGCCATGCACGGGCAAGGTCGGGCCGCCGGACCTGCATGTCGGTGAAGCCCGTGGGGATCTCGACGAGGACACGGCGATCGGTCTCGATGCCGAGGTCGGGTGTTCCCGGCTCGATCCACTCCCGCGCCGGCTTCGACGGATTGACGAGCACGGCTGACATCACGGTCGCATCCCGCATCAGCGGCGATGTGGCGGCTGACACGCGCCGCTCGACATGGGGCGTCGTCAGCCGCCACTCGGCGACGAAGCGATCGGTCGGCGTTCCTGCGTGCAACGGGCTGCTCGACTCGCCGTAGATGTTCTCTTCGTATTGTTCGACCACGACGCCGAGCCGTGCGAAGTTGAGATGCGCGTTCATCGCCTGGAGCGGATCGTAGGTCCACTCGATCAGGTCGATGCCCATGCACAAGGCGTGTTCGCGTTGCGCGAGTTTGAGCCGCAGACCGAGCCCACCCGCGCGCGCATCGGGCGCCACGCCGAGCATGTGGGACCACTGGGTGAGCCGGCCATCCTTGACGGCCGGAAGCGAGTAGACGAACCCTTTGATCTCGCCCGCGTCATCGAAGGCGCCAAGCAGGATGCCGCCGCGCTTGATGGAGACGATGAGAACCGGCGGGGGCACGACGTCTTCCGCGTCGGCATAACTCCACACAATTTTCTCGAGCGCGGCAACCTTGCGACACTCGTCCAACGACGTGAGCGGCCTGATCAGCATCCAAATAAGAAGAAGTACCCTGAGCCCTGGCCCTCTAAAGTATCGCCGACAGCTCGCGCAGCGACTGTATGACGGGCACGTCAGGCGGCGCCGTGACCGGACCAGCACGCGCGACAAGGACGCCGCGCATGCCGAGGCGTCGCGCACCATCCACGTCGTGGGTGAGGCTGTCCCCCACCATCACGGCCGCCGGCGCCTCGACCTGCACCCCGCGCAGCGCCGCCTCGAAGATGCTGCGGTGCGGCTTCATATAACCGTGCTCGACCGAAGAGACCGTCACCGTGAACAGCCCCTGGAGTTCGAAGTGGGTCTGGAATGACGACAGGCAACGGTGCGAGTTCGAGATCAGTCCGATCTTCAGGCCTGCAGCGTGCAGGGCGCGCAGCACATCCGGCACGTCGTCATACATCGTGAAATGGCGGCAGGCCGCCCACTCGTCGTAGATTTCACGCGCAGCGGATTCAACCGCGGGGCCCCGCCCGCCCATGCCTTCGATGATGCGCTTCGTGTAATCCACGTAGAGCTGTGCGTCGTACGTGTCGTCGCCCGGGTCGAGGCCCGACGCTGCGCCTTCGACCGCACGGTCGAAGGCGGCGGGATCGACGTCGAAGCCGTGGCGGGCGCAAAATTCCTGGTAGCCGGACGCCTGGAAGCGAGGGCCCGGATAAATGAGCGTGAAATCGACGTCGAAAAAAACGGCGCGCGGAATCACGCGCTCCGTCATGGTTGCGCCCCGTCAGTCACATCCGGACCGGCAATCGCGACAGCTGCCCGATCGGGATGCAGCACGTCAGTGGCGGCCGCTCGGATCTCGTCGATCGTGACCGCCTCGAGCAGCCCCGGAAGCCGGCGGTCGTAATCCAACCCCAGGCCAAACTGTTCACAGCTCTGCAGGAAAACGGCAATGCTCGAGTTGGTTTCAAGCAGCCTGGAAATCGATCCGATGAGATATGCGCGCGTTTCTTCCACTTCGACAGGGGTCGGGCCCATTTCGCCGAGCTGACCCACTTCGAAGTCAATCGCCTCGATCGCGCGTTCGACGTTGTTGGGATCGACGCCGGCGCGGACGACGAGCGGTCCTTCACCGAACGTGGGATCGAACGAACTGAAGGCGTAGTAGGCCATGCCCTGGCGTTCACGAATGTTGTCGGCCAGCCGGCCACCGAGCCCGAACTGCCCGAGGATGTTGTTCATCATCCAGTACGCGTAGTGACGCGGGTCGAGACGACTGATCGTGGTGAAGCCGTACGCGATGTCGGATTGCGTCTTGCCAGGCATCGAATTCCGGCAGAGACGACGCACCGCGGCTGTGGCCGGGGGCGGAACGACGACCGGGCCTGCGGGCGCGCCTGTCCAGCCTTCGAGCTCCGCGCTGGCGCGGTCGATCGCCCGTCCGGCTTCCACATCGCCTACAACAACGAGCGAGAGCACCGCGGGCCTGACGTGGTGGGCATGAAATCCGGCGATGGCCTCGCGGTCGATCCGCTCCAGGGTCTCGATGGATCCCTTGGCTCGGCGGCCGTACGGATGCTCGCGGCCGTACAGTAGTTCTGAAAGCGTTTCAACCGCGCGGACCGCGGGGTTGTCCTCGTCCTGGCGCACGGCGTTGATGGATTCGGCGCGTCGCTTTGCGAGCTCGGCGTCGGGAAATGTCGGGCGCCTTGCCACGTCCGTGACGATCGCGAGCACGTCCTCGAAGTCCTCCGTCAGACACGTGCACGACAGGGTCATCGTGTGGCGCGTCGTCACGACGCGCAACGACACACCCCGATCGTCGAGTTCTTCGGCAATCGCATCGGCGTCGCGGCGTTCGGTGCCTCGATCGATCACGCGCCCGGTCAGGTAGGCCAGACCCGTCAAATGGTCCGGCTCGTACAGGCTGCCGGCGAAAAATGTCGCATTGATGGAGACCGCGGGGGTCGCCGACGCCTCCTGCACGATGAGGACGGCTCCGTTGTCGAGCGACGCTCGAACGGGAGACAGGCCCGAAGCAGTGGCCGGGGTCATCACCGTGGCTCCACCGGTCTGAACCACCCGACTGTGCGCGTAGCCGCACCGAGGCGGCGGCGCGCGACGTCCCAGACCTGCTCGGGAGTGACCGTGTCCACGCACCGCTGAAGCGCCGGAAAGTAGTGGGGCCCGGCAATCGTCTCGAAATACCCGAGCTGGTGCGCGATGTTGGTGACGCTGTCGTTTTCAAAGACGAATCGGGCCCGCAGCTGTCGTTTCGCACGCGCGATCTCGCCCGGCTCGACGCCCGCGGTTCGCACGCGCTCGATTTCTTCGAGCGCGGCCTGTTCAACCGCCGCGAGCGGCACACCCTCCATGGCGGTAAACGACAGCGTATACAGGTAGGGCTCGGCGGTGGGGATGATCGCTCCCGACACCATGGACGCAAGGCCACGTTCAACGACCGACGTATAGAGCCGGGCCCTTCGCTGCGGGGGGGCGCCGCGAAAGCTCGACCACATGTTGACGCCCTTCGCGCCGGTCAGGATTGCGTCGAGCACCAGCATGGGAAAGAAATCGTCGTCGGTGGCGGACGGCGCATGAAACACCGCCTTCAGGTACCCGGTCGTGCCCGGGCGCTCGATGACGACGCGGCGTTCGCCGACCTGCGGAGGCTCGGCGGTGCGGATGCGTTCCGGGTCAGCTCCCGCGGGAATACTGGCGAAGTGTCTCTCCGCCCGGCGTAGCACGTCGTCTGCATCGACGTCGCCGACGACGACCAGCGTGGCGTTATTGGGGATGTAAAACCGGCGGTAGTGGCCGTACAGATCGTCGCGCGTCATCGAGCGAAGGTCGGTCAGCCAGCCAATCGTCGGATGCCGGTACGGGTGCGCGCGGAAGGCGGTCGCCGTGACCTCCGTGTCGAGCAACTGATCCGGATCGTTTTCGCCGCCCTGGAGTTCCGAAATGATGACCGTTCGCTCCGACTCGCAGTCCGCCGGCTCGTACAGCCCATGGGCCATGCGTTCCGCCTCGATGAACAACATTTGATCGAGGGCCGCGCGGCCGGCCGTCTCGAGATAGGTCGTCTGATCGATCCAGGTGTATCCGTTCCACATGCCTCCGAAGCGCTCGACGATGCCTTTCATCTGTTCGCGGGGAATGTTGGTCGTGCCCTTGAAATTCATGTGCTCGACCCAGTGAGACACACCGGTCCGGCCCGGGACTTCGTCGCGCGATCCCACCCGATACCAGCACCAGACCGACACGAGCGACGATGTATGAACTTCCTGGACGACCACTTTCAGGCCGTTTGAAAGCCGGTCGGCACGGAGAGGGGAACGGCCAGGTACCGCGGCCGGGAAGCTCATACTGTCCATTATATAGGGCCGTTTTCAGGGTCTTTTTGAGCAAAGTGATGCCTGTCACGGCTGAGCTTTGGCCGTAAAACATCGGAGTTTCGCTGGCCCCGGCCTTGCACTCTTCAGGGCGACACGATGGATTGGAAGCTGTTGCCGAGTAATGCTCAGCTGGGTTTCAGAATTTGCAACTGAGGAGGAATGAACATGTTGAAGCGTACAATTCTCGCGCTGGTGGTCACTGCCCTTACGTTTACGGGCGTGGCGCAGGCGCAGGAGAATGCCACGCTCACGCTGCGGTCGGGAGAAAGAATTTCCGGGCAGCTGGTTGATCTGGGCGGCGTGGGATTCACGATGAAGGTCAACGGGGCCGACAAGCAGATTCCCACGCGCGACGTCGCGGTGATTGACTTTGCCGGTGGCACGATGACTGACGCCGATTGGGCGAAGGTCACGGAAGGTCAGCCGGTGGTCTGGTTGAAGGGCGGCGAAGCCGTCAACGGTCAGCTCTACGACATCAGCGGCACCACTCCGCTGAAGATCACCCTCAAGACCGCGTCCGGCGAGCGCGAGTTCTCGTCGAGCGAGATCGGCCGCATCATCCTCGCACGTCCGGCGAATGCGGTCGCGACGAGCGGGAACAACGCGGCGCTTGCCGCCGCGACGGGCGCCGGGATCTCTGTGTCACCGAAACAGGCGTGGACCTCCACGGGCCTGACGGTTCGGCGCGGTGAAGTGCTGACGTTCAATGCGTCAGGCGAAGTGCAGCTCAGCGGAGACACGAACGATGTCGCCACCGCGTTCGGCTCGAAGGCGGGCCGCAAGGCCGCCAACGCCCCGATGCCGAACGTTCTCGCGGGCGCGCTCATCGGGCGCATCGGCGCCAACGGCCAGCCATTCGCCATCGGCAGCGGCGTGTCCGTTCCCATGCCCGCGGCCGGGCAGCTGTTCCTCGGCGTCAACGACGACGGCTACGACGACAACCAGGGAGAGTTTCGTATCGACGTGACCCGGACGGGCAACCGCCGGTAAGCGCTCGCCCGACACCAAAGGCCCGGCGTTCGATTGAACGCCGGGCCTTTTTCATTTCCGGCCCTTGCGCGCGTGAAAGACCGCGCGATCCTGCCGAAACGCCGGGCGCATGGTGTTTTTCTTCCGGACACGATGGTACAGGGCCCGGGCGGCGCGATACGCCGCATTCGGCAGGGGCGTGACGGTCGTGACCCGCGCAAAGCCCAGGCTCTGCAGCATTCCGCACACCGCGGGGACGTTCGGCCCCCACCAGTTGGTGGGATCGTCGTTCAATTCACGATCCGGGTAGAACACCATGGCGGGGCGATTGAAACCCGCCATGTCCACGACCGTTTCGAGGATGAGCCGATCGCGGGTCACGGAGGCGACCCGCTCGAGTGCCAGGAACGGATGACGCAGGTGATAGAGGACCCCCAGAAACAACACGAGGTCGAACGTGCCCACGCGTTCGGGGCTGAGATCCATGACGTCAATGTCGATGTCCTCGACGTGTGAGCCAAGCACTTCGCGCGCGAGCGTGAATCCCGCCTTGGTTCCCCACCCCGAGCCGTGCCAGGAGTAGAAGTCGGCAGCCACGACGCGAGCGGCGCCGCGCCGTTCGCACTCGAAGGAAAAGAAGCCGTCCCAGGCGCCGATGTCGAGCACAGAGAGCCCCACGAGCGACGCGGGCAGCGCCACCCGCGCGAGGCGCTGCGGCGAATCATCCACCCCGCCGGTCACGACGCCGCCGCCGAGATCGATCGTGTGATACCAGCGAATGGCCGCGACGCGCGACCGAAGGTCATTGCCGGGCATGGCGCCCATTCTGCCATGCGGCCCAGCCACGGCGCACCCGCTCGGAACGCCTGAGAGCCGGCCGATCGAGCCGATCGCCCGCCGTCAGGCCACCCGATGCACTAAAATGAGAAGATCAATGGCCGAGTGGAAAGACACCCTGAACCTCCCCCGCACTGGCTTTCCGATGAAGGCCAACCTTCAGACGGCTGAGCCACAGGCGCTCGCCCGCTGGGCCGAGATGCGGCTGTACGATCGCATTCGCGAGCATCGAGCGGGTCGTCCGAAATTCGTGCTGCACGACGGGCCGCCGTACGCGAACGGCCGGATTCACCTCGGCACCGCGATGAACAAGATCCTCAAGGATCTCGTGGTCAAGTCGCGGACGATGATGGGGTTCGACGCTCCGAACGTGCTCGGGTACGACTGCCACGGCCTGCCGATCGAGCTGAAGGTCGATCGCGAGCTCGGTCCGAAAAAGCGCGACATGTCGGTCGCGGATTTCCGCCGCGCGTGCCGCGACTACGCGACGCGCTTTATCGAGGTGATGAGCGTCGAATTCCAGCGCCTGGGCGTCTTCGGCGACTGGGATCACCTGTATCTGACGATGGACTTCCGCTACCAGGCGGCCATCGCGCGTGCGCTCGGGAAGTTCGTCGAGCGGGGCCTCGTCTACAAGGGCAAGAAGCCTGTCCACTGGTGCATCCATTGCCGGACGGCGCTTGCGGAGGCGGAAGTCGAGTACGCGGACCACACGTCGCCGTCGATCTACGTCGAGTTCCCGCTGGCGGAGTCGGGCAGCCAGGAGCTCGCGTCGCGTGTGCCGGCGCTCGCGGGCCGGGACGTGTCCGTCCTGATCTGGACGACCACGCCGTGGACGATTCCCTCGAACCTGGCCATCGCGTTTCATCCCGAGTTCGACTACGCGGCCTACGACGTGGACGGCCGAGCGGTCATCGTGGCCGAGGCGCTTGCGGGAAAGGTCGCCGAGGCGGCCGGGCGCACGTTCGGCGCCCCGATTGCGCGAATGAAGGGGGAGCAGCTCGAACGGGTTCGCTTCCGGCACCCGCTCTACGCGCGCGATTCGCTCGGGGTCCTCGGCGGCTACGTCACGCTCGAGGCGGGGACGGGCGCCGTCCACACGGCGCCCGGCCATGGCAGCGACGACTTCATCACGGGCATGAAATACGGGCTCGAGATCTACGCGCCGGTCGGCCCGGGCGGCCATTTCCTGGAAACGGTGGAGCTTTTCGGCGGTCAGCGCGTGCTCGACGCGAACCCGGCGGTCGAGCACGCGCTGAAGGAACGGGGGCGCCTGTGGCACCGCGAGGCGTTTCAGCATTCCTACCCGCACTGCTGGCGCTGTCACAACCCGGTCATCTTCCTGGCGACCTCGCAGTGGTTCATCGCGATGGACGCGCCGCTCGACCGCCATGCCGGTGGCGCGGGGCCGCAGAACGGCGCGAGTCATGAAAAAAGCTCCACGCTGCGCAAGGCTGCGCTGGAAGCGATCGACACGCAGGTGACGTGGGTGCCCACGTGGGGACACGACCGCATCTCCAACATGATCGCGAACCGGCCCGACTGGTGCATTTCCCGCCAGCGCGCCTGGGGCGTCCCGATTCCGGCGGTCGATTGCATCAAGTGCGGGGAGGCGCTGCTGACGCCCGAGCTCGTCGAGCGCGCTGCGGGCGTGTTCGATGTCTACGGCGCCGACGCGTGGTACGAGCGCCCGCTCCAGGAGTTCATCCCCGACAACCTGACCTGTCCGACATGCGGCGGCACCGGGTTCGAGCGCGAGCGCGACATCCTCGACGTGTGGTTCGATTCCGGATCGAGCCACGAGGCCGTGTTGCCGTTTCGCCCCGAGCTGACCTGGCCCGCTGATTTGTATCTCGAAGGCAGCGATCAGCACCGCGGCTGGTTCCAGAGCTCGCTGCTCGTTGGCCTCGGCACGCGCAACAATCCGCCATTTCGCGAAGTGGTGACGCACGGTTTCATCGTGGCCGAGGACGGCCACAAGATGTCCAAGTCGCTCGGCAACTCGATCGAGCCGCAGGACATCATCAAGGACAGCGGCGCCGAGATCATCCGCCTGTGGGTCACGATGGTGGACTTTCGCGAGGAAGTCAGGCTTGGAAAGCAGATCCTCGCGCGCGTCATCGAGGCATACCGCAAGATCCGCAACACGCTGCGCTTCCTGGCGTCGAATCTGTACGACTTCGATCCGGCCGCCGATCGCGTTCCGGTCGATCGCATGCATGAAGTGGACAGGTTCGCCCTCGCGCGCTACGGAACCACCGCCTCGACGGTCCTCGGCGCCTACGGGGCGTACGATTTTCCGACGATCTTCCAGGCGATCAACCAGTTCGCGACGGTTGATCTGAGCGCGTTCTACGCGGACGTGTCGAAGGATCGCCTCTACACGTTCGCGGCGGGATCACCGGAGCGCCGATCGTCCCAGACGGCGATGTTCATCATCGCCGACGGGCTGACGCGCCTGCTCGCGCCGATCCTGCCCATGACCACCGACGAGCTGTGGCGGCATCTGCCCGGCGCGCGCGAGGCCTCGGTTCACCTCGCCGAGTTTCCACAGAACGTGGAGGCGCTGGTCGATGCCGGGCTCATGGGACGCTGGGAGCGACTGTTGCGAATCCGAGACGAGGTGAACCGCGCTCTGGAAGCGGCGCGGCAGGCCAAGACCATCGGCAACTCGCTGGGGGCCATGGTCACGTTGCGTGCGCGCGGCGAGGACGCCCGGTTACTGGAGCAGTATCGCGACGATCTCGCGATGCTGCTCATCGTGTCGCACGTCGACCTGCAGCGCGCGCAGGGCGAGGAAGGCGCGGGCGTGGAGATCGCCGTCACCCGCGCCGATGGGGACAAGTGCGCGCGCTGCTGGCGCATCGTCTCGTTGGTGTCCTCCGCGCCCGGCACCGAGGGCCTGTGCGATCGGTGCCTCGACGCGTTGCAGGGCGCCGGAGGGCGGGTCGCGGGATGACGACTCCCCACGAGGCACCCGAAACCGTCGCTCCCGCCGCGCCGCCCGTCCCGGTCGCGGCAGGCCGCTACGCGCATCCGCTCGAGTTGGGAACCATGGCGGTGATCGTGGCCGTGGACCAGGCGACGAAAGCCATCGTCCGGCAGACGCTGCCGCTCGGGGACAGTCGGAGCATCATCCCAGATTTCCTGGACCTCAGCCGCGTCCACAACACGGGGGCGGCGTTCGGCCTGCTGAACGCGGCGGACTTTCCCTACAAGCCGGCGGTGATGATTGGGATCGCGGCGGTCGCCCTGGTGGCCATCGCGGCGTATGCGACGCAGCTGGGCTTCCATGAACGGATTGCGCGGTTCGGCCTCGCGCTGATTCTTGGCGGGGCGTTCGGCAACCTGATCGACCGCGCCGTCTTCGGCTACGTCGTGGACTTCGTGGACATCTATTGGAACACGACGCATTTCTGGGCGTTCAACGTGGCGGACTCGGCGATTACGATCGGGGCCATCCTGGTCCTGCTCGACATGATCGGTATCGGACGGCGACATGCATCCCATCCTGTTTGAAATCGGACGGTTCCCCGTCTATACGTACGGCGTGCTGCTGGCGGCGGCGTACCTGCTGGGCCTGCAGTTCGCGCTCGTGCGCGCGCGCGCGCGCGGCCTGGATGCCAACCGCGTCATGGACCTGGGCATCTGGATCATCATCAGCGCGCTCGCCGGAGCGAAGCTGCTGCTCCTCGTCGTCGATTTCGATACGTTTGGCCGGAATCCCGCCGAGCTATTGACGCTGCTGCGCTCGGGTGGTGTTTTTTACGGGGGACTGATTGCGGCAGTCGCCGTCGCACTGTGGTACTTGCGACGGCACCGCATGCCCGTGTGGACCGTGACCGACGTCTTCGCGCCGGGCATCGCGCTCGGGCATGTGATTGGACGGATGGGGTGCTTGTTTGCCGGGTGCTGCTTCGGCCGGCCCACGAGCGTGCCGTGGGCGATCACGTTTCGCAGCCCGTACGCGGCTGAAAACGTCGGCACGCCGTTGCACGTGGCGCTGCACCCGACGCAATTGTACGAAGCGGGCGCGGAGCTGGTGATTCTGCTGGTGCTCCTCGCGACGGAGCGGAGGGGACGCCCGTTCCCGGGCCGGACCTTCTGGGGCTACATGTTCCTGTATGGCGTCTCGCGCTTCATCATCGAGTTGTATCGCGGCGATACGCGCGGCGCGATCGGGATGTTCTCGACGTCGCAGTTCCTCTCGCTCGTCATCGTGCCGATCTCGATTGTCATGCTGATCGTGCTCGGGCGGCGCGCCGCCGGACCCACGCCGTCGGCCGACGCGCGGCGCGCCCGGGCGGCCTGATGGCCGCCCCAGCCACGCGAAGCCTGGTCGTCGAGCCGGAACAGGACGGCGTCCGGCTCGATCATTTCCTGACCGCGCTGCTTCCCGATCAATCCCGCTCGAACGTGCAGCGGCTGATCAAGGAGGGCCGCGTCACCGGCCCCGCCGCAACCCTGCGCGCGAGCAGCGCCGTGCGGGCGGGCCAGACCTACGTGATCGACATTCCCCCTCCGACGGCCGCGACGCCGGAGCCCGAGGCCCTCCCGATCCGCATCGTGTACGAAGACGAGCACCTGGTGGTCCTCGACAAGCCCGCGGGGATGGTCGTGCATCCCGGAGCGGGACACACCGGCGGCACGCTGGTCAATGCCCTGCTGCACCACGTCAAGGATCTCAGCGGCATTGGCGGCGAGTTGCGTCCGGGGATCGTCCACCGGCTCGATCGCGGGACGTCGGGCCTGATGGTCGTCGCGAAGAACGACGCCGCGCATCAGGAGCTGTCCCGTCAGTTCAGCGACCGTGAAGTGGACAAGGTATACGTCGCGCTCGTGTGGGGAGTCGTGAACGCAGGCCGGCGCATCGATGCCGCAATCGGGCGTGATCCGGGAGACCGGCAGAAAATGTCCACCCGCGCGCGGCGGGCCCGCCACGCCGTCACGCGCGTGACCGCCGCCCGGCACTACGACGGGGTGTCGCTGCTGCACGTCGCAATCGCGACCGGGCGAACGCACCAGATCCGCGTGCACCTGAGCGCCATCGGGCACCCCATTGTCGGCGACTCGACGTACGGGGGGCTGCACCGCCGAACCGCCGCCCACCTTCGCGCCGTGCAGCGCCTCGAGCGCCCTTTTCTCCACTCGGCGCGGCTGGCGTTCACGCATCCGGCCGACCGACGGCGCATCGAGTTCGACTCGCCGCTGCCCCTGGACTTGCAGTCGGTGCTGGATGAGATCCAGGCCATGGAAGAGACTAGGAATCCTTAATCACTCATCCGCAATCCACAATCCCTGACCCTGGGAGCAGAGGGCGTCGATTCTGGGTTGTGGATGAGTGATTAGGGATGAGGGATGAGGGATTTGAGGATGAGGGA
>JANNHC010000214.1:0-25982 GCA_031404215.1 Acidobacteriota bacterium | reverse complement strand
TCTGTTTTTGTTAACCCCCTGTTGTTTTTTAACCTACCCCCCGGGGGGGGGCGTTTGGGCGGGGCCCCCCCCCGCCCCGCCCCGACAACCTCCGTTGTCGCGAATATAGGCGCGGACGCGGTGCAGATCGGCGTCGTCGCGGATAACGTGGTCCCAGAAATCTCGTTGCCACACGGCGACGCCTGGCGTGTCCTGCAGGATGTTTATGTGTTTGGTGGAAACCGTTTTGAAGGCGCCGATCAATTCACCGAGGGGTTTTCGGCGTCGCCGCGGCTCGTCGCCGTCCGTTGACGCGGTGTCTCCGCCCGTTACCAATATCCCGTGCAGATGATCCGGCAACACGCACCAGTCATCGAGGGTCACGTACGGATATCGCACGGGGAGCCATCGCCACGCGTCGGCGACGGTCTCACCGGCGGCGTTTAACCGCATATGGCCCTCCACGATCTCTCCGAAGACGCGCGCGCGATCGATTGTGCACACGGTGACGAAATATGCGCCATCGGCCGCATAATCACGGCCAGGAAGGCGAATGGCTCGTCGATGGCGAAACGGTAAATCGGAGATCGCGCGAATCCACGCGATCGTGCAAACCCCATACCTGTAGGGGCGCCTCGTGAGCCGCCCGTTCCGTTATCGGGAGCCGCGCATTCGGACGTGACGAATCCACGGGGGTGGCGGGATGGAGGGGCACCTCACGAGGCGATGGCGGCTCACGAGGGGACGGGCGGCTCACGAGCCGCCCCTGCAACCTCGGGCCGCGGATGTATGCGCGGACGCGATGCAGATCGGCGTCGTCACGGACAACCTCGGGTGTCTTGACACCGGGGCCCGACTTGAACCAACTAGGCATCGATAAACTATGCCTCGTGAAGACGGTTTCCCGCGCGGAACCCTGGTGATGCTCGTGTTGCGCGTGCTCTCGAGCGGGCCGCTGCACGGCTACGCGATCGCCCAGCTGATCGCGCAGCTCTCGAAAGACGAGCTCAGCGTCGAGGAAGGCTCGCTGTATCGCTCAGGCCACCGCGACGGGGTCCGGCTCGCGGGCCGGGGGCCGTTTGTGTCCGCCTGGAGGCGCGAGCCGCAGGCGGGGCAGGATCCGTGTCAGGGTATCCATCATCTCGCGAACCATGCGGGGGACGCGATCGGATTTAAGGTGCACCCATCCGGTTTCGCGCACGAGCGTCTGCCCCTCGATGCGCGCCACCGACAGGGTTCCGCCGCGAATTTCCCGCGCGACCGACTGGAACGGGACGATGCTGATCCCCAGGCCCGACGCCACCATCGACTTGATGATTTCCACGTTCTCGGTTTCGGCGACCACACGCGGCTTGATCTCGTTGCGCACGAAAAACTCGTCGATCACACGGCGCGTGTTCGAGCCGCCTTCAAACAGGATGAACGGCTGGCGTACGAGAGCCGCCGGAGCAACTGCCTTGGCCTTTGCCAGCCGATGGCCAGCGGGCGTCACGAGCAGCAATTCCTCGCGGATGACCGGCACGGTGGCGAGCGACGGGTCATCGATTGGAAACGTGAGCAGCCCGAGATCCGCGCCGCCCGATCGGACCTTGCGCAGCAGGCGGGGAGTGCCGCCGGTAATCACCTTGATGTCCACATCGGGATGATGCCGTCGAAACTCCTTGAGGAGGGTCGGAAACACATACAGGCAGACCGTCATGCCGCCGACAAGACGCAGCGTGCCCGAGAGCTTCTTCTTCGTGTCCAGAATGCCCTCTGACGTATCGCGGATGTCTGCGAACACGCGATGGCTCAGCTGCAGCAGCGTTTCACCCGTCGGGGTAATCTGGATGCGGCGACCGAACCGGATGAAGAGCGGCTCCTTGAACTCTTCCTCGAGGAGCAGGATCTGACGGCTGATGGCCGACTGCGACACGTGCAGGCGCGCGCCGGCGGCGGTAAATGAACCGCTTTCAGCAATAGCGCGCAGGATTTCGAGCTGTCTCAGATCCATCGCACGTGAAAATCACTTCTTCCGCCTGAAGGCGGACGCCACAAGTAGGGGCAGGTGGCATCCGCCTTCGAGCGGAAGTCCCTATACGCCCGCCGGCTGACGGTGCTTGACCGGCTTCAGGAACGGCATCAGCGCCCGCAGCTTCGCGCCGACCTCTTCGATCTTCTGGCTCTGCTCCCGCTCGCGCTGGGCGTTGAACCACGGCCGGCCCTTGCGGTCCTCTTCGATCCAGTTCCTCGCGTACGTGCCGTCCTGGATCTCGGCGAGCATCCGGCGCATCTCCTTGCGTGTCTCCTCGGTGACGATGCGCGGCCCGCCGGTGTAGTCGCCGTGCTCGGCGGTGTCGCTGACCGAGTAGCGCATGTAGTTGAGGCCGCCCTGATACATCAGGTCCACGATCAGCTTGAGTTCGTGCATGCACTCGAAATACGCGATCTCCGGCTGATACCCCGCCTCGACGAGCGTGTCGAAGCCCGCCTTGACGAGTGCGCTCACGCCTCCGCACAGCACGGCCTGCTCGCCGAACAGATCGGTCTCTGTTTCTTCCGCGAACGTGGTTTCGATGACGCCAGCGCGGGTGACGCCGATGCCCTTCCCGTAGGCCAGCGCGACCTCGCGCGCGTGCCCGCTCGCGTCCTGGTGTACCGCGAGAAGCGCCGGCGTGCCCGCCCCTTCCTGGTACAACTCGCGAACGCGATGGCCTGGCGATTTCGGCGCAATCATCGACACGTCGATGTCTTTCGGCAGGTCGAGCGTGCCGAAGCGGACGTTGAAGCCGTGCGCGAACATCAGCGTCTTGCCGGCCGTGAGGCCCGGCTTGATCGCGTCACGGTAGAGCCCCGCCGCGACGGTGTCGGGCACCAGGACCATGATCACGTCGGCCCACGCCGAGGCCGCCGCCGGGTCGGTCACCGTAAGGCCGTCCGCCTCCGCCTTCGCGCGCGAGGCGCTCGAAGAGTGGAGGCCGACGCGGACTTCCACGCCGCTGTCCCGCAGGTTCAGCGCGTGCGCATGCCCCTGCGATCCATAGCCCAGGACCGCAACTTTGCGTCCGCGTATGAGTGCGAGGTCGGCATCGGCGTCGTAGTAAATCTTCGGCACGGAATCCTCCAAATGGCTCAGGGCTCAGGGTTCAGGGGCAGCGTTCAGGGGTCGTTTCTAAACCGAATACGAGACGCCCGCTTCCGTTTCCGGAATCGCGGCGGCTGGTCCTGTCGCGCCGGGCGATCCGCTGCCGACGCCGCGCGACATGGCCACGCGGCCGGTGCGGACCATCTCCAACACGCCGTACGGGCGCAGCACGTCGAGCAGGCCGTCGATCTTGGCTTCCGAACCCGCCATCTCGATCACGATTGACTCGGGCGCCACATCCACGATCCGCGCCCCGAACACCTCGGCGAGCTGCATGATTGAGGGCCGGTGCTCGCGGTCAGCACGGACCTTGATGAGCGCCAGGTCGCGGATGACCGCGGGCCGATTCGTGATGTCTTCGACGCGGATCACGTTAATCAGCTTGTAGAGGTGCGCTTCAATCCGCTGGGCGCCGCCCGCGTCGGTCTGGACGACGACCGTCATGCGCGACACGCCGGGCGTCTCGCTGTGACCCACCGCCAGCGACACGATGTTGAAGTTGCGGCGGCGGAACAGCGACGCCACACGGTTCAGGACGCCGGGACGATCCTCGACGTAGACGGTAAAGGTATGCATCGTCATGATGTCCTCGTTCCTAGAGATCCGCGCCGGTTTCGACGATGGGGTTGGGCCTGCGGATCATGGCGTGCAGGTCGGCGCCGGCCGGCACCATCGGGTAGACCGTGTCTTCCTGTTCGACCCTGAAATCCACGACGACCGGGCCGGCATGGCTGCGCGCGTCCTCGACCGCCGGCACCACCTCGCCGCGCTTCGACACCCCGATCCCGCGCACGCCGAACGCCTCGGCCAGCTTCACGAAGTCGGGACCCGACAGCGGTGTCGCGGCATAGCGACGCTCGTAGAAGAATTCCTGCCACTGGCGGACCATCCCGAGAAAGCCGTTGTTGATGATGGCGACCTTGATGGCGATGCCTTCCTGCACGGCGGTGGCGAGTTCGCACATCGTCATCTGGAAGCCGCCGTCGCCGACGATGGCCCAGACTTCGGCGTCGGGCCGCGCCCGCTTGGCGCCAATCGCGGCCGGGACGGCAAAGCCCATCGTTCCCAGGCCGCCGGACGTGATCAGCGACCGCGGCGCCTCGTGGTGGTAGTACTGCGCTTCCCACATCTGGTGCTGGCCGACGTCGGTCACCACGATCGTCTCGGTCTTCCGGGTCGCGCGCCAGATGTCGTTGATGACGTGTGCCGCGTACAGGTGGCCGTCGTCTGGGAGGGTCTGGATGTCGCGGACGGCCGAATCACCTTTCAGACTGTTGATGTGCGTGATCCAGGGCTCGCGGTTGCCCGGCGCCACGGACGGCATCCACCGTGTGAGGACGTCTTTCAGATCCCCGATCAGCGCGACGTCGACCGCCACGTTCTTGTTGATCTCGGATGGATCGATCTCGATGTGAATCTTGCGTGCGTGCGGCGCGTAGGTGCGCAGGTTGCCCGTCACGCGATCGTCGAAGCGCATGCCGGCGGCAATCAGCAGGTCGGCTTCCTGGATCGCATGGTTGACCCACGACTCGCCGTGCATCCCCATCATGCCGATGTTCAGGGAATGCGAGGCGGGCAGGCCGCCGATCCCGAGGAGCGTCATCGCCACAGGAATCTGCGCGCGCTCGGCGAGGGCGCGCAGCTCGTCCATCGCGCCGGAGATCAGCACGCCGTGCCCGGCCAGAATCACCGGCCGTTGCGCGTCGTTGAGCAGTGCGGCCGCCTGGGCGAGGGCGTGGGCGGATGTGTCCGGCGCCGCTCGCCAGCCCGGTACGGAAGGCGCCGCCGCGTCCCAGTCGAATTCGCACGAGCCTTGCTGCGCGTCCTTGGTGATGTCGATGAGCACGGGGCCGGGCCTGCCGGACTTCGCGATCACGAATGCCTCGCGTACCGCGCGCGCGACGTCCTCGGCGCGGGTCACGAGGTAGTTGTGCTTCGTGATCGGCAGCGTGATGCCCGTGATGTCGATCTCCTGGAACGCGTCACTGCCAATCAGGCGGCTGCCGACCTGCCCTGTGATGCAGACGATGGGCGAGGAGTCCATCATGGCGGTGGCGATACCGGTCACCATGTTGGTCGCGCCGGGGCCGGATGTCGCGATGGCCACGCCGACCCCGCCGCTCGCGCGCGCGAACCCGTCGGCCATGTGCGTCGCCCCCTGCTCGTGCCGCACGAGCACGTGGCGAATGGGGTAGTCGAGCATCGCGTCGTACGCCGGCAGGATCGCGCCCCCCGGATATCCAAAAATGTCCGTCACGCCTTCGCGCACCAGGCATTCCCACAGAATCTGCGCACCTGTTAGTTTCATCGTGACCCCGTCCCTGTAGCGTCCGCCTTCCGTAGCGTCCGCCTCCACCTTGATTCGTCGTGGCTTCCGCCTTCAGGCGGAAGTTACGGCCCCTTCGGCGGCCGACGACACCAGCCTTGCGTACTTCGCCATGACGCCCGTTGTGAAGCGAGGCGGCAGCGGTCGGCACTCGCGCAGGCGGCTGGCCAGTTCCCCGTCACTGATATCGACCTGCAGCGTCCGCGCCGGCAGATCGAAACTGATCATGTCGCCGTCCCGGACGGCGGCAATCGGACCGCCCGACGCGGCTTCCGGGGCGACGTGTCCGGCCATCAGTCCGTGCGTCGCGCCCGAGAATCGGCCGTCGGTGACGAGGGCCACCGAGTCGCCCAGGCCCGCGCCCACGATTGCCGCGGTGACGCCGAGCATCTCCCGCATCCCAGGCCCGCCCTTGGGCCCTTCGTGACGGATCACCACGACATCACCCGCATGAATCCGCCCGGCCTGTACCGCTTCGAACGCCGCTTCCTCGCTGTCGAAGACACGTGCCGGACCGCGATAGGTGCCGAAGTCGTGCCCCGCGACCTTGACCACGCAGCCGTCCGGCGCGAGGTTGCCCCGAAGAATCACGAGACCGCCCGTCGCTTTCAGCGGAGCCGACGCGCGCCGTACCACTTCCTGACCGGGCGTCTCGACGGCGGACGCGGCCTCTTCGCCGATCGTGAGGCCGGTGACCGTGATGGCGTTCTGGTGGAGCGCGCCCGCTGCGACCAGACGGTTCGCGACGAGGCGTGTGCCGCCGGCGCGGTGGAGGTCCACGGCGACGAACCGGCCGCCCGGTTTGAGGTCCGCGAGGAGCGGGACCCGACGGCTGACGCGATCGAAGTCGTCCAGTCCGAGCGCGACGCCCGCTTCACGCGCAATGGCCATCAGGTGCAGGACGGCATTGGTCGAACCGCCCGTGGCGGCCACCGAGGCGATGGCATTCTCGAGCGACTCGCGGGTCACGATCTGCGAGGGCCGGAGTCCGCGCTTGAGGACGTCCATCACGAGCGCGCCGGCCTTTTCGGCGACCGAGGCTTTTTCGCGGTCCACCGCGGGCACGTCGCCGCTTCCCATCGGCGCGAGTCCGAGAAACTCGCAGGCGGTGGCCATCGTGTTCGCGGTGAACTGACCGCCGCAGGCGCCGGCAGCGGGGCAGGCGGTGGCCTCGATCTCACACAGATCCGCATCGGACATCCGGCCGGCCGCATGCGCGCCGACCGCTTCGAACACGTCCTGGATCGTGACGTCGCGTCCGGCAAAGCGGCCCGGCGCGATCGAGCCGCCGTAGAGAATCAGCCCGGGAATGTCGAGACGGGCGAGCGCCATGGCGGCGCCCGGAATCGTCTTGTCGCAGCCGACGAGCACGACGAGCGCGTCGAACAAGTTGCCGCGCGCGACGAGCTCGATGGAGTCGGCAATCACTTCGCGGCTGACCAGCGAGGTCCGCATCCCGGCCGATCCCATCGTGATCCCGTCCGAGATGGACACCGTATTGAATTCCATCGGCGTCCCGCCCGCGCCGCGGATTCCCGCCTTCACCGACACCGCCAGATCGCGAAGGTGAAAGTTGCACGGGCCGATTTCGATCCACGTGTTCGCCACGCCCACCACGGGACGCGCCAGATCGTCCCGGGTGAAGCCGACCGCGTGGAGCATCGCGCGGGCCGGCGCGCGGCTTGGGCCGTCCGTGATGCCGCCGCTCTGCCACTTCATCGGGCGCGCCTTCTCGTCAGCCACGCCGCACTCCTTCCTGCAGATCCGCACTCTCGGCGGCGTCCTCCGGTTCGCGCCACCGCGGGTACGAGCCAAGCGTGCGGAGGGAGGGCGCGAACTCGGCGAGGTGAACCATCGCGCGCGCGCACTGCAGGTCCTCGCGTGCCGCGGCCACATCGAGGTAGAACAGGTATTCCCACGGACGGCCGGGCACTGGCCTCGATTCCAGTTTCGACAGGTCGATGTCGCGAAGCGCGAAGACGCTCAGGGCCTTGAACAGCGCGCCAGGCGCGCTCTTGAGCGTGAACACGAGACTCGTCTTGTCGGGGGTGCCGAGCGGGACGCGTTGCCGCGAGACCGCCAGGAAGCGCGTGATGTTGTCGTCGTAGTCCTGGATGCCGGTGCGCAGCGCCTCGAGGCCGAACAGCGTCCCGGCGCGTTCCGACGCGATGGCCGCGGTATCGCGCCGCTGCTCGTCGCGTACCATTTTCGCGCTGCCGGCGGTGTCGTACGTGGCGATCGCTTCGACGCGCTCGAGGGCCCGCAGAAATCCCGCGCACTGCGCGAGCGCCTGCGGATGCGACAGCACGCGCCGCACGTCTTCAAGCGGCACACCCGGCAACGCCAGCAGGTTGTGGACGACTGGCACCTGTACCTCGCCGACGATCGACAGGTCACGCTCGACGAGCAGGTCGTAGTTGCGATGGATCGACCCGCCAATCGAGTTCTCGATCGGCACCACCCCGAGGCTGACCGATCCGTTGGCCACGGCGTCGAACACTTCGTCGAAGGTGGGGTAGGGGCGCGGCTCGGCATCCGGCAGCAGCCGCAGCACGGCCGCCTCGCTGAATGCGCCCGGTTCCCCCTGGTACGCGACTCGCACGCTGACCTCGTTCCCTTGCACGCGGCGGGGGCATCGCTCCCCGGCCGAAAAAGCAAAAGGCCGTCGCCCGGTTTCGAGTGACGGCCCCTGTTTGCTACCCGATGCCTGGCGCCGTCATTCGCGTGGGCCGGGGGCCAGCCGGCCGATCATCCGTCCGACGACGGCGGCGAGCGCCATGACGCGAACACGCATGCCGCTATGGTGAGGGGCGCGGCACATGAAGTCAAATTTATAATGTTTTCATCTTAATAACAATTTCTAATAGTGTTGGCGCTGCAGCCCTTGACGATGACCGGCGCCGGTGCCTATACTCAACAGTCAGAGATGCAGAACGGCGCCCGCCCGACCGCCACGTGTTGTATGTGCATGCGAATTCGCACCACGCGAATTCGTCACGCTGGCGGTCTCTGCGCGCTCACAGTCTGAACAACAGTCACTCAGCATCGCGCATCCAACCCGCCGGCTTCGCGTGAGCCGGCGGGTTTTTTATTGTGCGCAATCCGGAGCGGGTGCAGGTCCGGGTCCGGGTCGGTTGCGAGGCGAAATGGTAGTTCTGAAATTCTGCGGCACTTTAGTGGCGGAGGTGGAATCCATCCGGCGCGTGGTCCGTATCATCGGCGCCGAGCCCCGGCCGCGCGCGGTGGTCGTCCGCGTTGTCTCTCACGCGCGCCCCGTGCCACACCTGTCGTACGCCGAAGCGCACGACCTGGCCGCGTTCGGCGCGAAGGTGCTGCATCCGGGCACCATTCAACCGGCGGTGGATCGCGGCATTCCCGTGCTCGTGCGCAACTCGCATCGTCCGGCCCCGGCGCGGCCCGTGGTGCAGGCATGACGCCCGCGCGGACCGCGAACGGCATGCCGCGACCTTCACGTGTCGCCCTTGTCGGGTTCGGCACGGTGGGCCGGTCGGTGGCGCGCCTCCTTCACGAGCTCGCGCCCCCGGAGCTGCAGCTCGGGGTCATCGTCAACCGCGGCATCGAGCGAAAGCGCGTGGACTGGATCGACGCCGGGGTGCGCTGGACGGAGGATATCGACGAGGCGCTCGGCGAGGACGTCGATATCGTGGTCGAGTTGATCGGAGGGCGGGCGCCGGCCGAGGAGTGGATTCGCCGGGCCCTGCGCGCCGGAAAATCGGTCGTGACCGCCAACAAGCAGGTCATCGCCCATGCCGGGCCCGAACTGCTCGAGGAGGCAGCGCGCTCAGGCCGTCACGTCCGGTTCGAAGCCGCGGTCGCCGGCGGCGTCCCCGTGGTGCGCGCGATCGAGCATGGGCTCGCCGGCGACAGCCTGATACGCGTCGCGGGTATTCTGAACGGGACCTGCAACTACATCCTCAGCCGGATGGAGCGTCAACGGATTCCTTTTTGGGAGGCGCTGGCCGAAGCGCAGGCGCTGGGGCTGGCGGAGGCCGACCCGTCGCAGGACATCGAAGGGTTCGACGCGCAGGCCAAGCTCGCGATCCTGGCGCACATCGCGCTCCGGGCGCACGTGCCCGCCAGCGCGATTCAGTCGCGCCGGATTGACACGATTGACGCGGTAGACTTCGTGTATGCCGAGCAGATGGGCTGCACCATCCGTCAAGTGGCGTGGGCGGAACGCACGGCGGATCCCCGCGTGCTGACGGCGGCTGTCGGCCCCGTGCTCGTTCCGTTCGAATCCCCCCTGGCGCGAGTCCGCGGCAGCGAGAACCTGGTCACGCTGCGGGGGCGGTTCGGCGGCGAAACGACATTCGGCGGGCTGGGGGCGGGGGGCGATCCGACCGCGGTGGCGGTCATGTCGGACTTGCTGGCCATCGCGCGCGAGGGGGTTCCGTTCGGCGCCCGCGCCGCGGCGGTCCGCGCCGAGGTATCGCCCGATTTCACGAGCGCCTATTATGTCCGCTTCACCGTGGCGGATCGCCCTGGGATCATCGCGGCGCTGGCTACGGTCTTCGCGCGTCACGAGATCAACATCGACGCCATCCTGCAGGCGCCCGGCTTTCCGGCCGGACGGCGTCCGTTTGTCGTCAGTCTCGATCCCGCTTCGTCGTCTGCCATGGAGCGAGCCATGACCGACATGGCCGAGTTTGATTTTCACGGTGAACCGCCGGTCGTGCTGCCGGTGCTCGCCGTCAACCCTGGAGCCGCCGCGTGAGCTACCGCGCTGTTTTCCGCTGCGTCGCCGGGTGTCCGGGGTCGTACAGCCTCGATACGGTCATGTACCGGTGTCCCGTCTGCGGGGACCTGCTCGAGGTGTCGCATGATCTCGACGCCCTGCGTGATCGCAGCGCGGCCGCGTGGATGCGGCTCTTCGACGAGCGCTACAAGCGGACCACGTGGCCGTACGGATCGAGCGTATGGGGGAAGAAGGAATGGGTGTGCCCCGAGATCAGCGACGACAACGTCGTCTCGATGGACGAGGGCGGCACCAACCTGTTTCTCGCGGAGGCGTTCGGACGAGGCATCGGCATCGATCAGGTCTGGGTCAAGTTGTGCGGCAACTCGCATACCGGATCGTTCAAAGACCTCGGGATGACCGTGCTCGTGTCGATGGTCCGGCAGATGATGGCGGACGGCAAGCAGATTCGCGCCGTCGGGTGCGCGTCAACCGGCGACACCTCGGCTTCGCTGGCCGCGTATGCCGCCGCCGCGGGCATTCCGGCCATCGTGGTGCTGCCGCGCGGCAAGATCACCGTCGCGCAGCTCGTGCAGCCGCTGGCGAACGGGGCGGTCGTCTTTTCGCTCGACACCGATTTCGACGGCTGCATGGCCGTCATCCAGCGGCTGGCGCAGGAGGAAGGCCTGTATCTCGCGAATTCGATGAACAGCCTTCGGCTCGAAGGGCAGAAGACCGCGTCGATTGAAATCGCGCAGCAGTTCGACTGGCAGGTGCCGGACGTCGTGATTGTTCCCGGCGGAAACCTGGGAAATATCAGCGCGTTTGCGGCCGGCTTCGAAATGATGCGCGACCTCGGGCTCGTGGCGCGGGTTCCACGACTCATCGCCGCACAGGCGGAGGCCGCAAACCCGCTGTATCTCGCCTCGAAGAACGGGTGGCGCTTCACACCGGTCGTCGCGAAGCCGACGTTCGCCTCGGCGATTCAGATTGGCAATCCGGTGTCGGTCCACAAGGCCATCGCGGCGCTGCAACGATGCGGCGGCTCGGTGGAGCAGGCCACCGAACAGGAACTCGCAGAGGCCGTGGCGCGCGCCGATCGCACGGGCATGTTCGCCTGCCCCCACACCGGTGTGGCGCTGGCGGCGCTCATCAAGCTGGCGGCGCGCGGCGAAATCAGGCGCGACGAACGCGTCGTCGTCATCTCGACCGCCAGCGGGCTGAAGTTCGCCGACTTCAAGGCGTCCTATCACGCCGGCGCGCTCGAAGGCATTGTCTCGACCCAGGCGAATCGGCCCATCGAACTGCCCAACGATTACGATCAGATCCGGAGGCGCCTTGACCTGGCCATCCCCGCCTGATGTGCCGCCCCGCCGCACCGCCGGCTTGACTTGGCGGCCGCCTGAGCGATATAAGTATCAAAATGTTCTCGGGGAATCTCTGCGCATGTAATTGTTGCTGCTGTATGCAGCACTTGGGGCTTCCCTGCCTTCGGTCCACGCGTTGATGTCCTGAACACGCATCCAGCGCAACGAGACGCTACCGAAGCCCGGGAGTTGAACACTTCCGGGCTTTTTGCTTTTTCCGAGTCCGCGTTTCTGTTTTTAAGGAGAACGACCATCGCGCTCTTTCCCGCGTTCCTGAAGCTTGAAGGCCGCCGCGTCGTGATCGTGGGGGCCGGGCCTGTCGCCGCCTCCAAGCTTGCGGCGCTGCAGGCGGCCGGGGCCGACATCCGCGTCATCGCGCCGGACGTGTGTGAGGGGGTCGAGTCGGCGGGCGTGGCGATCGTGCGGAAGGCGTTCGAACCGGCCGACCTCGAGGGCGCATGGTTCGTGGTGGCGGCGGCGCCGCCGGATGTGAACCGTCGTGTGGCCGAGGAGGCTGAGCGCCTGCAGGTGTTCGTCAATGCCGTGGACGATCCCGCGAATGCGAGCGTGTACCTGGGCGGTGTGGTCCGCCGAGGCGGCGTGACGTTCGGGATCTCGACCGAGGGGGCGGCGCCCGCGCTCGCCGGTCTGCTGCGCGAAGCGCTCGATGCGATGCTGCCGGCCGATCTGGAGGCCTGGACCGCGCGCGCCCTCGAGATGCGCCAGTCATGGCGTGCGCGCGACGTTCCCATGGAGGCTCGCCGTCCTGAGCTGCTCGACGCGCTCAACGCGTTATACGCGGCGCGCCGGGCGCCCGCGATTGCATCTCGAGCGACCACCGGTGACCACCTCGACCAGCTGGAGCCGGTGAAATGACCGGGCGCGTTTCGCTCGTCGGCGCGGGACCCGGCGATCCCGAGTTGCTCACGCTCAAAGCGGTCCGGCGTCTCGAGGAAGCCGACCTGGTGCTCTACGACGCCCTCCTAGACACCGATACGCTGCGTTTCGCCACGCGCGCGCGGAGATTTTTCGTGGGGAAACGCGCGGGCCGCCCGTCGATTCGCCAGGACGCCATCAATCGGCTGATGATTCGCGAGGCACGGCGGGGGCACCGGATCGTCCGGCTCAAATGCGGAGATCCTTTCGTGTTCGGCCGCGGAGGGGAGGAGGCGCTCGCGCTGGCGGCAGCCGGCATCGCCTGCGAGATCATTCCCGGCATCTCGAGTGCGACGGCTGCGCCGCTTCTTGCGGGGATTCCGCTCACACATCGCGGGCTGTCGTCCGCGTTCGTGGTCGTGTCGGGGCATGCGGAGTCGGCGTACGGCCCGGTGCTCCGATCGCTGACGCCCGGAAGCGCGACAGTGGTCGTGCTGATGGGGCTTGGCAACCGCGCGGCGATCGCCGGCGCGCTCGTCGAGGCCGGATGGCCGGCGCGAACGCCGGCGGCGGTCCTGCTCGGCGTGTCCCGTCCGGCGGCGGCTGCGTGGCACGGCACCCTCGACGGGCTGCTGGGCGCCGAGACCGTGAGGGACGAGGGCGATCTCCCGGGCATCATCGTGGTGGGCGCCGTGGCGGCGCTCGCCGGCATACTTTCGGCGCAGGACGCCGGGCGCGAAGACGCGGCCGGCGGCCGTCGCTCTTCCGCCTCTTCGAGATAAACGATGGCAGTCACAGACGATCCGCGCACCTACGGCCGCACGCGGCTGTCCTTTTGCGATCCCGCGGACATCGACGAGTTCGTGGTGATGCTCGATCGATTCGAGCGAGGGGAGATCCCGCCGGAGGAATGGCGGCGCTTCCGGCTGCTCCGCGGCACCTACGGACAGCGCCAGGACGCCGACGCCCAGATGCTCCGCGTCAAGATTCCGCAGGGCATTATCGACGCCGCCCAGCTCGGCGCGCTCGCGGACGTCGCGGAGCGGTACTCCCGCGGATTCGGTCATATCTCGACTCGCCAGAACGTGCAGTTTCATTTCGTGGCGCTGCACGATGCCGAGCCCGCCATGCGGCATCTGGCCGACGCGGGCGTGACGACCCGGGAGGCGTGCGGGAACTCCGTGAGAAATATCACGACGTGCCCGCATGCCGGGGTTGCGCGCGACGAGATCTTCGACGTGACGCCTTACGCCGAAGCGATGACGCGTTATCTGCTCCGGCACCCGCTCAGCTCGGCCTTGCCGAGGAAATTCAAGATCGCGTTTGAGGGGTGCGTTTCCGAGGATCACGTCGCGACGTCGATCAACGATCTCGGCTGGCGGGCGATGCGGGATCCCGACGGCTCCGGCCGGCGCGGGTTCCGTGTGCAGGTGGCCGGCGGCACAGCGATCATGTGCCGATCGGGCGCGTCGCTGTACGAATTCCTTCCCGCGTCCGAGATTCTGATGGTGGCCGAAGCGGTCCTCCGCGTGTTTCAACGGTACGGCGACTACGAGCACAAGCAGCGCAACCGGATGAAGTTCCTCGTGAAGTCGATGGGGTGGGACGTGTGGCTGGCGGCGTTCCAGCGTGAGCTCGACGAGGTGCGCGCGGCAGGCGGCGCGCGGCTGCCCTTCGATCCCGAGCAACCGCCCGTTGAAGCTCCTCCGGAGGGGGCGCGGTCACCAGTGCCGGCGATCACGGACATCACGGCGCTCGTGACCGGGAGCCCGGTCAAGGGGCCTGGTATCGTGCCCGCGGTGCAGCCCAGTGACGGCGGTCCGGGGCGTGAGCGTACCGAGTGGCTTCGTACGAACCTGCGGCCGCAGAAACAGAGCGAGTACTCCCAGGTCACAGTCTCGCTCGTCCTCGGCGACATCACCGCCGGGCAGATGCGGGCGCTCGCCATGTTGTCGAAGGCCTACGCCGACGGCATGGTTCGCGTGACGGTCGATCAGAATCTCGTGCTGCGATGGGTGCGGAGCGGACAGGTTCCTGGGCTGTACCGCCGGCTCGCCGCGGCGGGTCTCGGGAAGCCGGGCGCGGGCACGATCACCGACGTGACCAGCTGCCCCGGCGCCGAGTCGTGCCGGTTGGCCGTGACGCAGTCACGCGGGTTGGCCCGGTTGATCGAAGACAACCTGCAGCAGCAATCCGCCAAGCTCCTGCGCGACACGTCCGACGTGCGAATCAAGATCAGCGGATGCCCGAATGGCTGCGGCCAGCATCACGTGGCCGCCATCGGATTCCAGGGCAGCATCCGCAAGATTGGCGACCGCGCCGTGCCGCAGTATTTCCTGATGCTCGGCGGGGGCGCCGGTCAGGATGCGGCGAGCTTCGGCCGGCTGACCGCGAAGATTCCGGCCCGCCGGGTTCCCGAAGCCGTGGACCGTCTGCTGCGACTCTACGAGGAAGAGCGCACCGCGGGAGAGACCGCGCCGGCATTCTTTCATCGCGTCGATACGGCACACGCCCGCGCGGCCCTCGCGGATCTGGAGAAGATGACCGCCGAGGATGCCGTGCCCAGCGACTTCATCGATCCGGGCGAGGATCACGCATTCAGTCCGGAGGTCATGGACGGCGAATGCAGCGCGTAGCGGCGCGCGTCCGCGTGCCGGGCAGGGAGATCGTGGTTCCGGGATCCATCGCGAACCTGGGCCCCGGGCTCGACACGCTCGGGTTGGCCGTTGCGCTCTATCTTCGGGTCCGCGTGACGAGCATCATTCACGACGGACGTGGACGGCTGACGTGCCGCTTTCTCGACGGCCCGCTCGGCGGTCCCAACCGGATCGAGCGGGCGTTCAAGGCGCTTCGGAGCTCGCGGGGGCCGTCACCGTCGCTGCAGGTCGATGTGCGCAGCGAGATTCCGCTGCGCTCGGGCCTGGGCAGCAGCGCGGCGGCAACGATCGCAGGCCTCCGGCTGCGGGAGCTCGTAGACGGACGCCGGCCCGGGGACGAAATCCTCGCCGCGGCGTCGAAGATTGAGGGGCATCCGGATAACGCAGCCCCCGCGCTCCTGGGCGGCGTCACGAGTTGCTGCGCGGCGGAGGACGGCTCCATCAGCGTGGTGAAGTGGCCATGGCCGGATCGGTGGCGGATTGTCGTCGCGACGCCTGAGCTCGAGCTTGCGACCTCGGTGTCGCGCCGCGCATTGCCCTCGAAGCTGCCGCTCGCCGACGTCGTGTTCAACATGCAGCACGTGGCGCTGCTGCTCGGCGCGCTGCAGTCGGGACGGGTGGCGGATTTTCGCGAAGCGCTGCGCGATCGGGCGCATCAGCCGTACCGGGCACGGCTGGTGCCGGGCTTGCGCAGGGTGCTGGCCGTGCGGCATCCTGATGTGATCGGGTTCTGCCTGAGCGGCGCGGGTCCGTCGATCGCGGCGTTCACGACGGGAAAAACAGCCGCGGCGGAAGCGATCCTTCGGGATGTCTTCCGGCGCGAGCGGTTAGCGTGTACGGTGAGAACGGTGAAAGTGCATCGGGAAGGTGACGCATGACGTTCATGACGGGACTGCAGTGCCATTTGTGCGGAACCAAGTTTCCCGCCGAGGCGTTGTGGGTCTGCGATCAGTGCCTGGGACCGCTCGAGGTGGTCTACGACTACGCTGGCGTTCGCGACGCGCTGTCGCGCGACCTTATCGAAAGGCGCCCGCGCAACGTGTGGCGGTTCAGGGAACTGCTGCCCATCACGGGCGAACCGCTGACAGGCTTTCATTCGGGGTATACGCCGCTCGTTCGCGCGGATCGGCTCGCCAAGCGGCTCGGGCTCCAGGAGCTCTACATCAAGGACGACTCGGTGAACCATCCGACGCTCTCCTACAAGGACCGCGTCGTCTCGGTGGCGGCCACGCGCGCCGTCGAGCTTGGGTTCACGGTCTTTGGATGCGCCTCGACCGGGAATCTCGCCAACAGCGTGTCCGCGCATGCCGCGCGCCTCGGGCTCGACTGTTACGTCTTCATTCCACACGATCTCGAGCTCGGCAAGGTGCTCGGGTCGGCCGTGTTCAAGCCGCACGTCATCGGCGTCCGCGGAAATTACGACGACGTGAATCGGCTGTGCACGCAAATTGCGGACAAGCTCGGTTGGGGATTCGCCAACATCAATCTCCGGGCCTACTACGCGGAAGGCGCCAAGACGGTCGGCTTCGAAGTGGCCGAGCAGCTGGGTTGGCGGTTTCCTCAGCATCTCGTATCGCCGGTGGCGGGCGGCACGCTGCTGCCGCGGATTTTCCGCGCATTCCGTGAGCTGCGCGAGATCGGGCTCATGACGGGAGACCTGCCGCGCATTCACGCCGCGCAGGCGGCCGGCTGCGCGCCGGTGGTGCGGGCGCTGGACGAAGGGCTGGAATTTCCCGAGCCGGTCAAGCCGGCGACGATCGCGAAGTCGATCGCCATCGGAAACCCGGCCGATGGGTTCCAGGTCGTGAAGACGGTGAAGGCGACGGGAGGTTCCGGCGTGGCCTCAACCGACGAAGAGATCCTGCAGGCGATGGAGTTGCTCGCGGAAACCGAGGGCATCTTCACCGAGCCCGCGGGCGGCGCCACGCTGGCGGGAACGGTGCAGCTGGTCAAGGCCGGGATCATCCCGCCGCACGAGTCCGTGGTCGTGTGCATCACGGGCAACGGGTACAAGACGGCCGCCGAAACGATCGCGTCCCGCGTCGCCCCTCGCGTCGAGATCAATCGCTCGCTGGACGCATTCGAAGCGTACCTGCGCTCGGCGCCGGAACACTCGGCCGCGCTGCCTCACGCATGAGAAGACGACCCGAGCGGCGGCAGGACGTCACCAATTTCGTGCCGCGCGGCCCCCGGCGGGCTTTTCCTTGCCGGCGCTTGCGCGACGATCGCTCCGGTTTCGACCGGGAGGACATGACATGGCCCATCGGATTCTGATCCCGACGCCGCTTCGCCCGTTTGCGGGAAAGCAGGACGTCGTCGAAGTTGAAGGCACCACCGTCGGCGACGCGCTGCAGCACCTCGTCGTCCAATTCGGTGACCTGCGACGTCACCTGTACAACGACGATGGCCGGCTGCGGAGCTTCGTCAATATTTACGTGAACGACGAAGACATCCGGCACCTCGATCGGGAAAAGACCACGCTCAAAGCGGGGGACTCGATCAGCATCGTACCGTCGGTCGCGGGTGGGTCTGGCGCCGCGGTGCGCGAGGCGCAGGATCTGACGCGCGACGAGGTGCAGCGATACAGCCGGCACCTGATCATGCCCGAGGTGGGCGTCGAGGGGCAGCGCAAGCTGAAAGCGGCCCGCGTGTTGTGCGTAGGCGCCGGCGGTCTGGGCGCGCCCGCCTCGATGTACCTGGCCGCGGCCGGCGTCGGCACGCTCGGGATCGTGGACTTCGACGTCGTGGACGCCAGCAACCTGCACCGCCAGATCATTTACGGCACGCCTGATGTCGGCAAGCGCAAGCTTGAAGCCGCGCGCGAACGGATTCGGGAGATGAACGCGGGCGTGCACGTCGTCACCCACGAACTGGCGCTGACGTCGAAGAACGCGCTCGACGTGCTGAAGGATTACGACGTCGTGCTCGACGGCACTGACAATTTCCAGACGCGCTACCTCGTCAACGATGCTTGCGTGCTGCTCGGGAAGCCGAACGCGTATGGGAGTATTTTCCGGTTCGACGGCCAAGCGTCCGTCTTCGCCGTCAAGGGCGGGCCGTGCTATCGCTGCCTGTATCCGGAGCCGCCGCCGCCCGGGCTCGTCCCGAGCTGCGCCGAGGGGGGTGTGCTCGGCGTGTTGCCGGGCGTCATCGGCATCATCCAGGCGACCGAAGCGATCAAGCTGGTCCTCGGCGTGGGGCAGCCGCTCGTCGGCCGGCTTCTGCTGTACGACGCGCTGCAGATGCGTTTCCGCGAGCTGAAGCTGCGCCGCGATCCCGAGTGCCCGATTTGCGGCGATCATCCGTCGATTCACGCGCTGATCGACTACGACCAGTTCTGCGGCGTTGTCCCGGCGTCGGCGCAGTCAGTGAGCAGCGGCATTCCCGAGGTGACGGCCGAGGCGCTCAAGGCGCAACTCGATCGGGGCGAGGACGTGTATGTCCTCGACGTCAGAGAGCCGAACGAGTTCCAGATTTGCCGGATTCAGGGATCCACGCTGATCCCGCTGGGCGAGCTGGCGAGTCGTACAGCGGAACTCGATCGCGATCGTGACATGGTCGTGCATTGCAAGATGGGAGGCCGCAGCGCCAGGGCGGTCGCGTTGCTGCAGGAGCGCGGTTTCACCCGTGTCCGCAACCTGACGGGTGGAATTCTCGCCTGGATCGACCGCGTCGATCCGTCCCAGTCGAAGTACTGAGGCGCAGAGGCAGCGGGAGGAGCGAGGGTTTCGCGCAGAGTAGACTCGCGCAGAGATCGCAGCGAACGCCGAGAAGGCACGTCGATGATCCGGCGTCGCCGGAACGACCATTCGCAGCCCACCCGCGTGCTCAGCGTTCTCCGCGCGAGACTCTCCGCGCGAGTGACGACCGGATCCTACTTTCTGCGCTCCGGGAGGCGGCGCTCCGAGGGGCCGTCGTAGGTGTGATCTTTCGGATCGATCTGGCGCATTGGCTGCTGGCGGTCCCGCTCCTCCTGCGCTTGAGCGGCGATGCCGGGCACGCGCGAAATGATGAACAGCGCGTTGGCGACGGTCGGTGGCATGCCGAGGTCGCTGCACACCGCGGCGATCGCTCCGTCGATGTTCACCGGCATCGGTGGGTCGTCGGGTTGATGGCGCGTATGGAGCAGCATTTCGACGGCGCGAATCATCTGGATGTGCGTGCCTTCGACTTCGAGCTCGAGCGCCATCTGGAATAGCCGCGCCGCGCGCGGGTCGCGCGTGTGAAAGCGGTGCCCGAAACCCGGCAGCGCCTCGCCTGTTTCCCTCCACCGATCGACGATCTCCGCCGCCGCGTCGCGATACGACGCGCCTTTCCGCACCAGCTCGAGCCCCGCGTCGAGAAACGCCATGCAGCTCTCGATGTCGCCGCCATGATAGCGGCCGAACCCCAGGACGCCTGCCGCCACACAGGCACGCAAGGGGGCGCCCGTTGTCGCAGTATTGCGCGCCGCCAGCGTTGACGGCGGCGTCGCTCCGTGGTCGATGAACGAGACGAGCATCGCCTCCATCAGCCGGCCAATTCCGGGCGTCGGGCACTCGCCCATCAACAGGAGATAGATTGTCTCTCCGAACGTCAGCCGTCCCATGATCTCGTCGAGCGGATAACCGCGCACGAGAATCTTGTTCGGCTCGATGCTCGTCAGCGCGGTGCGCCACCTCTCGTCCACGACGCGCCGTTGTCCGCGACGTTCGGTCGTAGCCGTCCTCCGCGTCTGTTTCATAAGGTCGCTCGCGCCGGCCGTGCCGCCGGAAGTGGTGTCGGTTCCGCCAGGTTGCCGCCGCCCAGATGTTACTGCGTTCCGTACAACCGATCGCCGAAATCGCCAAGACCGGGCACGATGAACTTGTGCGCATTGAGTCTCTGGTCAACGACGGGCGTGAAGATCCTGACGTCCGGGTGAAGCCGCTCCACCAGCGCAATGCCTTCGGGGGCGGCGACGATGCAGATCATGCGGACGTCGTGCGCTCCGGACCGCCGCAGGAGGTCGAGCGCCGCAACCGCGCTCCCACCGGTCGCCAGCATGGGATCGATCATCAGGACGAAACTGCTGCTGAGATCCGCCGGCAGCTTTGAATAGTACTGCGAGGCCACCGCGGTCAGTTCGTCCCGCTGAAGCCCGATGTGGCCCACGCGCGCGGTCGGAATCAACTCGAGAACGGCATCGAGCATGCCGAGGCCTGCGCGCAGGACCGGCACGACCACGACGTCGCGCGTGATCCGGCGCGCCGGCGCCGGACCGAGCGGTGTCTCGACGGTCCCTTCGACGTCTGGCACGTCGCGCGTGGCTTCGGCAGCCAGCAGGAGGCTGATCCGCACGGCCATGCGCCGGAACAGTTCCGGCGGGGTGGACGCGTCGCGGAGCGTGGCCAGCGCGTCGTGCACCAGCGGGTGGGGAACAAGATGTACTGGCACGGCGATCACTATACAACGGAGGGCTCAGGGCTCCGTCGCAGGGCTTGGGGGGAGAGGGTACAAGGGGGGCACAGGGTGACTCAGGGCTCAGGTGAGAAGCGCGGAGGGGATTGGGCGCACGGGAGCGCACGCTGATAGAATCGCGAACTCATGCTGTTGCGCGTTTGGGTGCTGGTGCTCGCGGCCGTTTCCATTGTCTCGGCGCAGCCGGCGCGGCGAACGGTCGCGCTTGTCGTGACCGGCGGGATCGTCGTGACGATGGATTCGTCCGGACGGGTGTTGTCGCCCGGAGCCGTTGCGATTGACGGCCGGGACATCGTGGCGGTGGATACGCCGGAAGGCATCGCCGCGCGATTCACGGGGCGCGAGTCCATCGACGCCACGGGCCAGGTCGTCATGCCGGGCCTGATCAACACCCACACGCACGCGCCGATGGTGCTGTATCGCGGCCTCGCGGACGACCTCGCGCTGATGGACTGGCTGCAGAAGTACATCTTTCCAGCCGAGGAGAAGACGGTGACGCCGGAGTTCGTCCGGGCGGGCACCCGGTTGGCCGCCCTCGAGATGATTCGGTCTGGGACGACGACCTACGCCGACATGTACTACTTCGAGGAAGAGATCGCGACCGTCACCAAAGCCGCCGGCCTTCGTGGGGTGCTGGGGCAGACGATCATCCAGTTTCCGGTGGCGGACGCCAAAACGCCGGCCGAAGGACTCGCCCGCACCGAAGCGTTCATCACGCGGTTTGCGGGCGACGATCTCATCGTGCCCGCCGTCGCGCCGCACTCCATGTATACGCTCGACGCCAGTACTCTCAAAGCGGTGCGCGCGCTTGCCGATCGCACGCATGCCCCCGTCCTGATTCACCTGGCGGAGACGGCTGATGAAATCAAGACCGCGCGGGCCAAACACAAGACCACCCCCACTCGCTACCTTGAGTCGATAGGCTTCTGGGGGCCCCGCACGCTGGCCGCGCACGGCGTGTGGCTGTCCGCTCCAGACATGGACATCCTGGCCCGGCGGCACGTGGGGGTGTCACACAACCCTGAAAGCAACATGAAGCTCGCGAGCGGCGCCGCCAAGGTGGTGGCCATGCGCCGCGCCGGTGTGGTCGTCGGCCTGGGAACGGACGGGGCGGCCAGCAACAACGATCTGGACATGTTCGAGGCGATGCGCCAGGCGGCGTTTCTCGCCAAGCTGCAGACGAACGATCCCCGGGCCGTGCCGGCCCGCGCGGCCCTGGAAATGGGGACGATCGACGGCGCGCGAGCGCTCGGCATGGAGAAAGAGATTGGCTCGCTCGAAGCGGGGAAGCGCGCGGATGTGATTGCGGTCTCGATGGCGTCGGCCCGGCAGACACCGCTGTACGACCCGCTCTCGCACCTGGTGTACGCCACCCACGGGGACGACGTGACCACGACCATCGTGAACGGCCGCGTGCTCATGCGCGACCGCAAGGTCCTGACACTGGACGAATCAGCCGTGCTCGCCGAGGCCCGTGCGCTGGCGGATACGGTCAGGGCGGCGGTGCGATGAAGATCCTGCTGGACGCCGAGACCATCCAGGCGCGTGTGCGTCAGCTGGCCGTCGAGATCGAACGGGACTATCCCGAGAACGAGGAAATCCACCTCGTGTGCGTGCTGAAGGGCGGGTTCGTTTTCATGGCCGATCTGATCCGCGCCATGGGACCGCACGTGTCGCTCGATTTCATCGCCGTCTCGAGCTATGCGAAAAGCACGAAGACGTCCGGCGAAGTCCGCATGCTGAAGGACCTCGACTCGGGGCTGCAGGGCCGTCACATCATCATTGTCGAAGACATCGTCGACACGGGGCTGACGCTGACGTACCTGCAGGAGATTCTCCGCGCCCGGTCGCCGAAATCGCTGCGCACGGCGTGCCTGCTCAGTAAACCATCGCGCCGGCAGGTCGAGGTGACGGTTGAGTACATCGGATTTACGATCGATGATCACTTCGTCGTCGGCTACGGCCTCGATTATGCGGAGAAGTACCGGAACCTCTCGTATATCGCGGTGCTGGACGACGCGTAATTGTGACGGCTGGCGGCTGCTGACCGGCGCCCGGTGACTCTCGTTTCCGTGAGGCGTCGGCGAAGAACAGAATGAACGAGATCCTGTGGGCATGAGACGATTCGAGATCATTACCGAGGCCGACGCACGATCGCTCGATGTCGGAGCGACGGTGGAACTGGTGGCCGGCGGGCATGTCACGCCGCTCGCGCGGGACACGCTCGCATCGCGGCGTGTCACCGTCGTTCCCGCGGGTTCCTCCGACAGTTCGCTGCCGGCCGATCTCGTGCCGGCCGCGGACATCCGCCGCATCGCCATTGGTTGCGATCACACCGGCCTGGCGATCAAGCGGGCGCTCGTGACGCACCTCCGCGGCCGCGGGCTTGCGGTGCTGGACGTCGGCACCGACCAGACCGAGCCGGTGGACTACCCTGACATTGCCGCCGCTGTCGCGATCAGCGTGTCGCGCGGGGAGTCGGACGCCGGCATCGTCATCGACGGCGCCGGCATCGGGTCCGCGATCGCGGCCAACAAGGTCCGCGGCGTTCGCGCGGCGATGTGCCTCAACGAGACCATCGCGCGGTACTCGCGCGAGCACAACGGCGCGAACGTGATGACACTCGGTTCGTCGCTCATAGACGGCCCGGACGCGGCGATCCGGATCGTGGACACGTGGATGGGAACCGCCATGCGGGAGGCGCGGTACATCCGCCGGCTCGTGAAGATCCGGCGGCTCGAGGATCGGTTTGCGCGGGATTGACGTGTTGAACCCCCAGGATCTGCAACGGTTGATCGACATCATCACCGAGGAGGTGATCGCGGCCCAGGCCCCCCGGGGCACGGGGGCGTCGCGGTGTGCGTGCCATTCGGTGATCACGGACTGCTGCCCGGACAGGCTGCGCGGCGTCATCGATGCCGGGGCCACCCGGCTGGGCATGCACGCGCCGACCGGAGCAGCCGGCGGCGTCTCGGCGATGATCGATCACACGCTCCTCAAGCCAGACGCGACGCGCGCGGACATTGAAAAACTGTGCCGCGAAGCCGCGGAGTTTCACTTCGCGACGGTCTGCGTGAACCCCGCGTGGGTCGCGACCGCCGCCGCTCTGCTCCGCGGGAGCGGGGTGGGCGTCTGTTCCGTCGTCGGCTTCCCCCTCGGCGCCACCGCGGCCGACGTCAAGAACTACGAGACCCGCCGCGCCATCTTCGACGGCGCCACCGAGATCGACATGGTGATCAACATCGGCGCGCTGAAGTCGGGCGACCTCCGCACCGTCGAGCGGGATATTGAAGCGGTCGTGGATCCGTGCCGTCAATGTGGCGCGACCAGCAAGGTCATCATCGAGGCGGCGCTCCTCACCGACGAAGAAAAGATCACCGCGTGCACATTGTCAAAGGCCGCGGGCGCGGACTTCGTGAAGACGTCCACGGGTTTCGCGTCGGGCGGGGCCACCGCGGCGGACGTCGCGCTCATGCGCCGGGTGGTGGGCGCAGACATGGGCGTGAAGGCGGCCGGAGGCGTGCGCGACCTCGAAGGGTTGAAGGCGATGGTGGCCGCCGGAGCGACGCGCGTCGGCGCGAGCGCGGGCGTGAAGATCGTGCAGGAGTCGAAAGGCCAGCAGCCTTCAGCCCCCGCCGTCTCCGGCTACTGACCCTCGGGCCGCACAGGGTGCGTCGCAGTCGCGGGCACGGGAAACGGTATGGCGAAACCGTTCCGTTCGAAGGCCTTGATGAGCCGTCGGCGCAGTTCGCGGCCCACGTCCCACTGTTTGAGCGGCACGGTCTTGATGCGGGCCTTCATTTTCACCGACCACTCCCCAAACGCATCGACCCCGAGTATTTCGAGCGGAGCCAGGATGGACGAGGCGAACGACGGGTCCGCCTGGAGCGACGCGCCTACTTCGCGAACCGTCTCGGCGACTCGATCGGTGTCGTCGTAGTACGAGACCGCGAGATCCACGACGTAGTACGAAAAATCCTTGCTGCGGTTGGCGAGCCTGTTAATCGCCCCATTCGGGAAGACGTGCACGGTGCCTTCGATATCGCGCAGCACGATGGTTCGCAGGTTGATGGCCTCGACCAGCCCCTCGGTGCCGTTGATCGCGGCGGCATCGCCCACCCGGACCTGGTTTTCGAGAATCAGGAAAAAGCCGCTGATGATGTCGCGCACGAGCGCCTGGGCGCCAAAGCCCACCGCCAGTCCGGCAATCCCGGCGCCCGTGAGGACCGGCCTGATATCCACGCCGAACTCCTGGAGGACCATCAGCAGCGCGATGCCGACGACCAGGGCCGTCATCGCCTTCTGCACGACGGAGCCAAGCGTCCGCGCGCGCTTCCCGCGCTCGAGGGCATCCAGGTTCGTGCCGAGACTCATCTGATACTCGAAGCGCCGAACCACCAGCGCGGTCATGCGGGCGAGCGCGTACGCGATGAGGAGGACGAGCACCACGCGAAGGCCGGACCCGAAGGTCCAGACCGACAGTGCCGGGAGACCGAGGCCCGTGCGTGGACGGAGGCCCGCCAACTCCAAGGCGGGGAAGAGCAGGATCGCCGCCACGAAGATGAACGCCGCAACAGAGATGATGCGGAGCGGCCCGCGAACGTGCGGGCTCGAGGTGGACATCGTGCCCCGAACGAGGGCTCGCAGGCCCGCGGCGGCCAGCCGGCGCGCAAGCCGGGCGCACACCGACGCCGCCATGAGGGTCGCGACGAGAGCCAGCACGACCGCCCTGACGTCGATGGGTCCTTCGAACGCGCGTCTCCACATGCCTGGATCCTCGAGTACTGCTTCGCGCCCCGAGAGGGGGTCGGTCCCGGAAGTTTGTCACAAGTTCGCGTATGCTCGCCGCCGCACGCGCGGACTCATCACCCGAGCGCGCACGATTTCGTGCAGATCTCAACTTCGAGCTGGATTCTCGGACGAGACCACAACGCGCTCACGCCCGGCGTCTCCGATCGATAAAGTCGTGACGCTCGGCGCCAGGTTGTCCGCGCGCAGCTGCGCGAGCGCCTGCAGGGGAATCCGAAGGCTGGCGCGGCACCCCTGCCGGTCGTCCCGGTTCTCGAGTACCAGGCTGCCGCCATGGGCCTCCGCGATCTGGCGGCTGAGCACGAGACCGATGCCAGATCCGCCGGGCTTCGTGGTAAAGAACGGCACGAACAGGTTTCCGGTGTTGGAAAGACCCGGGCCTTCGTCTTCAACCCACAGCTCCATCGTCGGCGGAACCGAGCCGGGGAGGCGGAGCCATCCGACCGTTACGCCGCCGTCCGTCTCCCGGACCGCGTCAACCGCATTTCGAATCAGGTTGATCAGCAGTTGTTCGAGCTGATCGCCGTCGCCCTGGATGGCCAGCCTGGGCCCGGCGGCGACGGAGATCTGGTGCGCCTTTTCCAGCGTGACCACGCGATCGACGAACGTGCCGACGTCGAGCGGCGCGAGCTTGGGCGGGGGCAGCTTGGCGAGCCGCGCATACGCGCTCATGAAGCGGCTCAACGCCTCAGACCTCGACGCGATCACT
>JANNHC010000213.1:0-6513 GCA_031404215.1 Acidobacteriota bacterium | reverse complement strand
CTTCACCAGTCCCATCCGGCAGCAGCACGGCGGGCCATGCCCGCGCGACTGAAGCGGTTGGCGGCTGCCCCGCGAGGCCCGCAGCAGCGGCACCAAGGACAAGGCCAACGGCAAGTCGGCGGCCATGTCCTCAGTGTGATCCACTAGGTCGGTGAGCCTAAAGGAGTCTGTCTATGCGTATTTTGTCAATCGTTGCGATGGCGGCGCTCGTTGCAGGTCCGGAACTTCTTGCCGCCCAGGCCGCCCAGCCGGTCACTCAGTCGCTGCGCTCGTCTTGGGACGGCGCGAAGAAAAACATCGTCGAGTCGGCGACCGCCATGCCGGAGGCCGACTACAGCTTCAAGCCGGTCGAAACCGTCAGGACGTTCGGCCAGATCCTCGGACACATCGCCGGCGCCAACTACGTGTTCTGCTCGGCCGTGAAAGGCGAGAAGGCTCCGCACGCCGAGGATGCGTTCGAGAAGCTCGCAACGAAGGCCGCGCTCGTGAAAGCACTCGGTGAGTCGATGGCCTACTGCGACACCGTGGTTGCAGGCGTCGACGACCGTAAGCTCGGCGAGACGATCGAGATGCCGTTCGGCATGGGCAAGGCGGCTCGCGCGTCCGCAATCGTGATGAACATCGGCCACTTGAATGAACACTACGGCAATCTCGTGACGTACTTCCGGATCAAGGGAATCGTTCCGCCGTCGTCACGCTAGGGCCGTGGGTCTGGGGCCAGGGTTTCAGCGCCAAGCGCGTTCGATCGCGCTACTGACAGTAGCGACTTCGAACGAGGATTTAGAAAGGTGGGGTGGATGACGGGGTTCGAACCCGCGACTTCCGGAGCCACAGTCCGGCGCTCTACCACTGAGCTACACCCACCGCAGGGGAAATGCTGAACGTCATGGCAGGCGGCCAGCAGCAGCCCGCGAACTGACAAGTCTAGCATCCGGGCTGAGCGGCGGGCAACTCGAGAGAGGGTCCGCGGACGGCTCGGGGGAATTCGGTTAGAAAGCGGAGGAGATTTCGACCAGCGAGTTGTCGCGCATTTCCACGGCCGTGCGGTACACGTGGTCAGACTTGCTGCTCTTGGCGTCGTACATCAGCTGATCCGCGCGGTGGATCAGTTCGGCGGCGAGCTTTCGGGCAATACCACGACGCTCACCAACTGGTCCCAGCTGGAAGCAGACAACGCCGACGTCCACGCGCACCGGGTGCGCCGAGAGCCGGCGATCGTCCCGGCTCCAGTCGTGCATCTCGACCGCGCGCTTGAACCGATCCGCGATATCCACCGCCTGCGCACACCCGGGAAGATCGGGAATGAGGAAGCAATATTCGTCGCCGCCGAACCGGGCGTGCAGGTCGCGCGCGTCGCCGGCGCGCTCGAGCGCGAGAAAATCTTCCGACCGGATCTGATCGGAGAGTATTCGCGCCACCCGCTCGATAATCTTGTCGCCGACCGAGTGGCCGAGCGTGTCGTTGTAATTCTTGAAGCTGTTGATATCGACGACGCCCACGCCACACCAGCGCACGCGCTGCTCCACCGACAGGAACGATTCCAGCCGCTCCATGAACCAGTCGAAGTTGAGCAGCTTGGTTTTCGGATCGCGATGGGACTTGTCCGTGAGCCCCGCGACGACCTCCTCGAAATACCGGGCGATGTTGCTGACGGTCACATCCTTCTCGGTCAGTTGAGTCCGAAGACGCGACATCTTCTCCGCGAATCCCTCCGACATCGCGCGAATCGCCCCGTGCTTCGATTCCTCGACGAGCTGGCGCTGACTGGCCAGGACCGTTTCAATCGCCTCGAACAGCCGCATCTCCCGGGCCTCGTCCAGCTTGAACTCCTCGCGGATCCACTGGCGGAGATCGGCCGCTGTTTGCGGCATATCCGGGTGGGCAGCAACCGTGTTCCCCCGGCGGTTCTCGTCCGGAAATGGAAGGGCCTTGGGCATGTGCATCCTGTGATGCATGAAGGCATGGGCCGTGCCGTGCCAGGCAGGGCAGCTCGACAGGAAAAGGCCAGCTAAAATCATGAAATGCCTGCCGTGCGGAGGGACGCGTGCAGTGCAGGCCCTGACAGTTAGGGAATCTATATACAGTTTCTCGGAACGCGAGGGTTCAGCTTCGAAGGTCGTCGAGACGGCGGAGTGCTACCTCGAGCACGCTTTCGGCACCCTTTGCGCGTGCGACCGCCCCATTGCGTTCCCGCGCCGCCTTCACCGCCGCCGCCTCGGCGGCATCGAGCGACTGCTGCGCCGCTTCAAGCGCTCCCCGGGCATCATCGAGACGGCTGGCCGCTTTGTCGGCGTCTCGGCTCAAACGCGCGACTTCGAACTCCTGCTGGCGCGCCGCCTGCTCCGCGTTCCGCAGGGCATTTACGGCGGCTTCACGTTCCGCTTTGCTGACCGCTGCCGCCGTGGCCTCCGCCCGGGTGGCTTTCGCCTTCAGACGGGACGTCTTCCCGGTGGGAGAGACTGGCGGCTCGGGCTTCCTGACGACGACCGGCTTCGGGACGCCCGCGATTGACAGCCCCGCGAGCATTTCGAACCCGCCCGGTTGCAGCGTGCGCGTGAGGCGTCCGGGAGGATCATTGCCGGGCAGGGCTCGCAGGGTCGTTACCACCGCCTGACGGGTGACGTCAGTCGCGGGGTGTCCCTCCTCGCGAAGAAGGGCGAGCGCAGCCTTCAAGGCCGCATCGATCGCCTCGTCGTGCGCTTTCGCGCCCACACGAACGTCCGAGCGGCGGCCGCCCAGGATTGCCTTGTGCGTTTTTCTGAGCGCGGTGGCGGCTTCGATGAGGGCGTCGTACACGTCACGCCGCTTCCAATAGATCTGGTTGACCGCCCAGGCGGCGATGGGCGGCTTCACAAGGCCGCGGATCTCCGCCGCGCCGGGCCCCGCAGTCTTCGCGAGTGCGTTACGTGCCGCGGTGAATGCGTCCGGCGGCAACTGATAGAGGCGATCGATTTCGGCGTCTATGCGGCGTGATGCCATGCGGTCTTCCAGCTCAGCAAGCCTGAGCCCTGAGCCTTGGCCCTGAGTCGATCCAGAATAGCCCGTGCCTGAGTTTCATGCGGAACCTTACGTGTACCTCGCGGGTCTGTCGCACAAGTCGGCGTTGATCGCGTGGGGAGCGTTCTATTTCAAAGCGCGTTCGGACGGTGGCGCGAAGCTCGTGGACGACGAGGACCTGCAGTGGGTGCACCCGCCGCGGTGCGAGTCGATCGGGAGCCGCTCGGCCCCTTACGGGCCCGCGCGCGTGGAAGTGCGGGACGACAGCGGGGCCATCGCGGCTGAGGCGCTGACGAACACGTGCAACCACTGCGCGCTGTCCGGGCTGAAGCCGAACACGCGCTACACCTACACCGTCACGGTGAAGCACGAGCTCTGGGGCAGCGGGGTCAGGTGGGACTGGGATCCACGCATTCAGGGGCTGGTGCAGCGCGATCGCGTCTACCGCCATGCATTTCGGACACTGCCCGATCCCCAGATGCCGCTCGCCGAGCCATTTTCCTTCATTGTTATCGGCGACTTCGGCACCGGCATCAAGAAGCCGTCCACCGCGAAGCGCCGCCAGCTTGAAGTGGCGCGGGCACTGGAGCGCGCCGTCGATGCGCACGACGTACGTCTCGTCTTGACGACGGGCGATAACATTTACGCATCGAAGCGGTTCCTCCTCTGGACCGCGGAGTCAGGCGACGAAGACGACGACTGGTTCTTCACGTATTTCCAGCCCTACCGGTACGTGCTCAACCGGGTTCCGTGGTGTCCGTCGATTGGGAATCACGACACGCGGGAAACCGAGGAGCACGACGATCGCGACCAGGTCATGGACAATTTCTACCTGCGCGAGCGTCTTGCCGGCGAGGAGGCGGCGGGCCGCGCGTCGGTCAGCCCTGGCCTGTTTTATCGATTCCGCGTCTCCTCGGATATCGAGTTCGTGTGCTTCGACACGTCGAAGGAGGATTTCTTCCGCCGGGGCCGCCTGTTCGAATACCCGAAACACTGGGACTTCATGCAGCGGTCGTTTCCTCCACGGGAAACAGACAGCATCCGCTGGCGCATTCCATTCGGCCATCACCCGCCTTTCTGCGCCGGGCCTCGCCACGCCAACACCGATCGCATGGCTGGCGTCGTCCAGCTCTTCGAAGCGGCCGGGGTCCACGCGTGCTTCAGCGGCCACGAGCACAACTTTCAGCATGCCCGCTGGAACGGTATCGACTACTTCGTCTCGGGCGCCGGCAGCAAGATTCGGCCCGGGACCCCTGCCGGCTTCGAGGCCGCGCACACCGAGACATGGTCCGGCGAGTGCCATTTCCTGCTGGTCACCATCGACGGAAGCAGGATGACGGTGCGCGCGATTGGCGAATCGCCGGACGGCACGCTGATCGATGTCGCTCGACTGACGCCGGCCGGCCAGCCGGTGCAGGGGCCAATCATCGTCACAAGCCTCCGGGGTACGCCGATCGACGGCTGATGGCCTGGAATCTCGCGTAACTACCTACGTGGCACCGAGTTCTTCCCGAGCCAGACATTTGCGGATCCGAAATAGGGACAGGCCTACTTCCTCCCGTCCACAATCGGTGTGATCGTCACTTTGCGGTACCACACCTTCTCGTGGTCCCCCTGCAGCATGATCGGGCCGGGCTCCAGCTCGTTGGCGTCGAGCGCGCCGCCGGTGATGGCCTCGATCGTCGCGTTATCCTGCACTTTCTTGCCGTTCAGCATCACCGTGACTTTGTTCCCGACGAGCGTGGCCTCCATCGTCTGCCACTCGCCGACCGGCTTGCTGGCGTTGACCGCGGGAGCGTGCCATCCGTAAACCGACATGTGGCTGCGATCGAAGGGCTCCTTGCCAAAATCGTCCAGTACCTGGAGCTCGTAGCGGCCGCGCAGGTAAATACCGCTGTTGCTGTTCGGTTCGAGCTTGTATTCCGCGTGAATCCTGAAGTCCTGGAATTTCTGCTTCGAGACGAGGTTGTTCGCCTTCGGCGTGTTGGTCATGACGCCGTCCACGACCGACCAGCCCATCGCCCGAGTCTTGTTTTGCACGTCCCACGCGTCCATCGACTTGCCATCGAAGAGTTCAACCGGCGCCCCGAACTTATGGGTCGCATTCGCGTTCGACGCGGGCCATTTCGGCGGCCGGGTCCCGACGAACTCCACCGTGCGCTCACCGAGTTTCACGCTGCCAGTCAGTTTGTCTCCCTGGAGCCGCGCGCGGTACTCCGGCGCGGTCCCGGTGGCGGGGGGTACGGCTTGAAAGATCAAGTCTCCGTTCTCGACCTTGACGGTCGCCAGCTTGAGCGGGTGCCCACCGCGGTTCAGGAACATGCCGCTCAGCTGCCCGCTGTCCTGCTTGATTTCGAGCCAGTACACGTATGACGCGTTCTCGCCCGTGCCGGCCAGGTTCCACCGGCCAAGAAACGGGTTCTGCTGCGCGCTCGTCGCAGCCACGGCGCTCGCGAATGCAAGCGCGGCAATCACGAAGTGACGATTGAGCATGGGCAATCCTTCTTTTGATCGGTTTCCGAGTTTTAATTTTCCGTTTTAGGTAGCGGATTCAGGTTTACAGTTTTCTGTTGTAGGTTCTGCCACCGGCCAACTTCGGTTCGCCCCCACACTATTACGTTCCGTGGCGTCAGTTCAAGCGAGGGTGGTACAATCTGCCCCCACATGTACACACGCAAGCTCACCGAGATCGTGAACTTCGCCTGTCCCCCAGCCGCCCTCGCATGAGCGCCGACGGCATGCGCGCGGCGCGAATCTTCCTTGCGTCGTTCCTGGTTCTGTTTCTCGAGATAGCCCTGATCCGGTGGATGCCGGCCTACATCCGGCTGCTCTCGTATTTTTCGAACTTCATCCTCCTCGCCAGTTTCCTGGGCATTGGCCTCGGGTGCCTGCTCGCGCCGGCGCGATCGCGGCTGTTCCGGTGGTTTCCGCTGGTCCAGGCGGTCGTGATTGCGGCGGTGTATTTTTTCCGGCTGGAGGTTGCGGTCCCGACCGCCGGCAGCATTTATTTTTCGAGCGGGACGACCGCCAAGGTTGTGGTCGTCGAGAGCACACTGCTGCTGCCGCTGCTGTTTGTCATCGTGGCGGCCCTCTTCACAACCTTGGCGCAACGGATGGGCCGCGAGATGGCGCAACTGCCGCCTCTCAGAGCCTATACGATCAATCTTGCGGGCAGCCTGGCGGGCGTCGTCGGGCTTGGCGTGATCTCTTGGCTCGAGTTGCCGCCGGCGGTGTGGTTCGGCATCGCATTCGCGGCCGCGGTCCCGCTCCTGGTGACGCCGGAAGTCCCCGCCGGAGCCCCGGCCTCCTCGACGCCTCCAAGGATCTCAACGGCCGCCGTCGCGATGAACCTGGCGCTGCTCGCGGGCTCGCTGGTGCTCGTGCACGTCATGGCGCGCGGCGGAGTTGCACGCGCCGCCCTCGAACGCGGGAATCGGGGAGGCGGAAGTCCTGGGCAACGCACTCTTTCTCTGCGATCCGGTGAAAACCGTCGAACTGCTGCGGGAGTGGCTCAAG
>JANNHC010000212.1:0-1583 GCA_031404215.1 Acidobacteriota bacterium | reverse complement strand
GCCCCTGCTGGCTCCCATCGAGCCGCTCTTCGAGGAGTTCTACAAGGGCACCGACGGGCGCAAGGCTTCGACGACGATGGTGTTCGTGCGGATTTTGTCGAAGCTGCTTCGCGACAAGGAGATTGGGGAGCTGATTGTCCCGATCATCCCGGACGAGGCGCGCACCTTCGGCATGGAGTCGCTGTTCCGCGCGATCGGGATTTATTCTCACGTCGGTCAGAAGTACGAACCGGTCGATATGGATACGCTCCTGTATTACAAGGAAGCGCAGAACGGCCAGATCCTCGAAGAGGGGATCACCGAGGCCGGCTCGATGTCGTCGTTCATCGCGGCGGGCACGGCGTATGCGACCCACGGCGTGAACACCATCCCGTTCTTCATCTACTACTCGATGTTCGGCTTCCAGCGGGTCGCGGATCTGATCTGGGCCGGGGCGGACTCGCGCGTCCGCGGATTCCTGCTCGGCGCCACGGCGGGACGCACGACCCTCGCGGGCGAAGGGCTGCAGCACCAGGATGGCCAGAGCCACGTCTATTCGCTGGCGACGCCCAACTGTATTTCGTACGACCCGGCCTACGCCTACGAGCTCGCGGTGATCATCCAGGACGGCATTCGCCGCATGTATCGCGATCAGGAGAGCGTGTTTTATTACCTGACCGTGATGAACGAGCAGTACGCCATGCCGGCGATGCCCGAGGGGTCGCGTGAAGGCATCCTGAAGGGGCTGTATCGACTCCAGGCCGCGGCCAACCCGAATGCCAAACTGAAGGCGCAGCTGCTTGGCAGCGGGGCGATTTTGAACGAGGTGCTTGCGGCGCAGAAGCTGCTCGAGAAGTACAACGTGGCGGCCGACGTCTGGAGCGTGACCAGCTACCAGGAGCTGTATCGCGACGGCCACGCATGCGACCGCTGGAACATGCTCCACCCGGGCGAGACCCCGCGCGTGTCGTACGTGGCGCAGTCCCTGAAGGATGCCCCCGGCGTGCTCGTCGCCGCGTCTGATTATTTGAAGGTCCTGCCGGACTCGATCGACCAGTGGACGCCGCGGCGCATGCGCTCGCTCGGGACCGATGGCTTCGGCCGCAGCGAAGATCGCCAGCGGCTGCGCGACTTCTTCGAAGTCGATGCGCGTTTCGTCACGCTCGCGACGCTCGCGGAACTGGCGCAGGACGGCCAGCTGGACCGCAAAGTGGTCGCGCAGGCAATCAAGGACCTGGAGATCAATCCGGAGAAACTGAACCCCGCTCGAAGCTGAGATCGCGTCCCCTCCATCCAATGAAGCCAGCTCTGACACCTCGATTATGCCCACAGATTTCACACTCCCTGAACTCGGCGAAAACGTGACAGCCGGCGACGTCGTCCGCGTGCTGGTCTCACCGGGCGACACGGTGGCGAAAGACCAGCCGGTCCTCGAGCTCGAGACCGACAAGGCGACGATTGAAGTGCCGTCGAGCGTGGCCGGGACGGGCCGATCATTGAAAGCCTGGCGAAAGCAGCCAAGGATCCCAAGCACCACCAATATCCCTCGTATGAGGGCATGCTGTCCTTCAGAAAAGCCGTTGCAGACTGGTACAAGCGGCGGT
>JANNHC010000211.1:0-5553 GCA_031404215.1 Acidobacteriota bacterium | reverse complement strand
TTCTTAGCCGCCTTCGGTGCGTCCTGGCCCTGAATATACGAGCCAAGAAGGAATACGCTTCAAAGTGAAATGCAGACGGCCGACTTGTGAACGAATGGCATCAGCAACCTCGAATCAATATGTTCTGCTGGTGGCCGCTCGGGCACGCGCGGCTGTTCTGATCCTGACCCGTCACGCCGCGGTCGGTCACGTTCTTTTCCGGGTCCTCATCCTGAACCTGGCCGTCGCCGGGGCAAAGCTGGTCTTCGGCTACGCCACCGGCGCCGTCAGCATCATCTCCGACGGCTTCCACTCCCTCACCGATGCCGCATCGAACGTGATGGGGCTGGTGGGGCTTCGCGCCTCGCTCAAGCCGCCCGACGACGATCATCCCTACGGGCACCGCAAGTACGAGACGCTTGCGGCGGCGGGCATCTTCGTCTTCCTGCTCTTTGTCGTCGTGGAGGTGAGCCGCTCGGCGCTCAACCGCCTCGCCGGGGGCGCCGCGCCGCGCGTCACCCTGATGAGCTTCGCGGTGATGATTGTCACGCTCGCGATCAACCTGCTGGTCGTGCGCTACGAGGGGCGTGAGGGGCGTCGGCTGAACAGCGAACTGCTGCATGCCGACGCGATGCACACGAAGAGCGACGTGCTGACGTCTTGTGCGGTGCTGGTCTCGCTAGGCGCCGTGCGGATCGGCTACCCGGTGCTCGATCCCGTCGGCGGGTTGGTGATCGCGGTGTTCATCGCGCGGACCGGCTGGAAGATTGCGCAGGACACCTCGCGCGTTCTGTCCGACACCGCCGTGCTCGCGGAAGAAGACATCCGCCGGATCGTGATGGCCACGCCCGGTGTCGTCGGGTGCCACCACATCCGATCGCGCGGATCGGTGGACCATACGTTCCTCGATCTGCACGTCTGGTATCCCCCCGAGATGCCGCTGTACGAGGCCCATCGCCTGTCACACCTCGTCAAGGACCAGCTGATGTCCGCGTACCCGCAGATCGCCGACGCGATCATCCACATCGAGCCGCCGCCGGACAATCCTAAAATCCCTAATCCCTAATCCCTAATCCCTAATCCCTGATCCCTGATCCCTGGTCCCTGATCCCTGATCGTGAATCGCCAGCCGCGAGCCGACGGCGGCTACTCTTGGTACATCGCCTCGATCTGGTCGTGCCAGCGCTGCTCGACGACCTTGCGCTTGACCTTCAAGGTGGGGGTCAGTTCGCCGGACTCGACCGTGAATTCGGAGGGCAGCAAAGCAAGGCGCTTGATCCGCTCGAACTGCGACAGCTCGCGGTTCAGCGCGTCGATGATCTCCTGATACAGCGCGACGACGTCCGGGCGTGTCATGAGTTCGTCACGGGTCCCGGGCGGGCGTCCCAGGTCCTTGAGGCGTTTCTCGAGCGCACCGAATTCCGGCACGATCAGCACCGCGGCATACTTGCGCCGATCTCCCAGGAGCACGGCCTCCCCGACCAGCGGGCTGCGTTTCAGGACGGCTTCGATCGGCTGCGGGGCGATCTTCTTTCCGCCCGAGGTGACCAGTAAATCCTTCTTGCGATCGGTGATCGTAAGGTAGCCCTCGGCGTCGATCTGCCCGATGTCGCCGGTGTAGAACCATCCGTTCTTCAAGACGTCCGCGGTCGCGTCCGGTTTGTTGAAATACCCGCGCATCACGTTCGGCCCTCGCGTCAGGATCTCGCCGTCTTCGGCGATGCGCAGCTCGACCCCGCCAATCGGGCGGCCGACGGTGCCCACCCGGAGCGCGTGGAGCGGGTTGAAGGTGAGAATGGGCGCGGTCTCGGTCAGCCCGTAACCTTCGATGATGGGCACCCCCACGGCGTGAAAGAACTCCATCACGTTGCTCGCGAGCGGCGCGCTCCCCGACGCGACGAAGCGCAGCCGTCCGCCGAGTTTGCGTCGAATCTCCGAGTACACGAGCCGTTCGCCGATCGCGGTCTTCAAGGTCGTGATGGGCCCGGCGCGACGGCCGCGGAGCACGGCGCGCGCGCGCGCCAGCCCTGCGTTCACCGCCCATCGAAATACCGCTGTCCTGGCGCCGCCGGCCGCCTGTCCCGCGTCCAGGATGCGCGCGTGCAGCTTCTCGTAGACGCGCGGAACCCCCGTCAACACCGTGGGCCGCACGCGGGCGAGGTCCCGCGCGACAGTCTCGAACGATTCGGCGAACACGGTCGTGACGCCCGAATACAAATAGACGTACGACACCATGCGCTCGAATCCGTGGCTGAGCGGCAGGAACGACAACGCAACGTCGGCCTCGGAAATCTCGAGCGCGGCGGCGGCGGCACGCATGTTCGCGACGAGGTTCGCATGCGTGAGCATCACGCCCTTGGGCTCGCCGGTGGTCCCCGATGTGTAAATGATCGTGGCGAGCGCGTCGGGCGGGATCGCCCGGGCGCCATCGCGAAAGTCGCGAGCCGCGCCCCATTCACCCGCCATGCGCGCGTGCCCCCGGCGCTCGACTTGCTCGAGCGCCAGTACGGACGCCGGCGCGCCTGCGGCCGCCGCCGGATCCATCGTCACGACCATCTCGAGAGTCGGGACGAGATGCCGCACCTCCTGCACCTTCTCGACCTGCAGGCACGTCGAGACGACGGCGAGCCGCGCGCCGGAATCCTGGAGGATGTAGCGCGCCTGGGATGCGGAGAGCGTGGGATAGATCGGGACCGTCACCGCACCGGCGGTCAGGATCGCGAGGTCGGCCAGGAGCCATTCGGGCCGGCTCTCGGAAATGATCGCAACCCGGTCGCCGGAAGCGACACCAAGCGCGCGAAAACCCAACGAGAGGTCGCGAATGCGCTCGAACACATCCTTGCTCGAGAGCTCGAGAATTTCATCACCGCGGCAACGGCCGATCGTGAGCGGCTTGGGAAACCGTCCCATGATGTGGAACGGCAAGTCCGCAATCGTCTTCACATCCGCGTCAACCGCGTCATCCTGATCGGGAGGAGAAGGCATCACGGCGCGAGGGTAGCACAGCGCACCCGACAGGGGGCCAGGGCGCGGGGGATGCCAAGGGGCACTCGTGGCCTCCCCCCGGAGTTAGAATTGGAGCTTGTGAAGGGGACGAACAAGGCTCGCCAGCGACGGGTCGCGGCGAGGGCGAGCGAGTCGGGCCGGCCCGATGCGGCTGAGCCCGTGTCGGAGCTCACGACCAATCGCCTGAGCGTGTACTTGCGCTGTCTGAACGCGCTCGACGCCGAGGGGGTGCGGACGGTGTCGTCCAAGGCCCTCGCCGAACAGTTTCGCCTCAACGCGGCGCAGATCCGGAAAGACCTGGCGTATTTCGGCGAGTTCGGCGTCCGCGGCGTCGGCTACTACGTGAAGGAGCTCCGCCGGCATCTCCGCCAGATTCTCGGCGTGGACGCACGCGTGCCGATCGCGATCATGGGCGCCGGCAACCTCGGGCTCGCGCTGGCGGACTATCCCGGCTTCCGGGAAGAGGGGTTCGAGATCGCCGCGCTGTTCGACACCATGCGCGAGAAGATCGGCCAGCGCTCCAGGGCGGGCGTGCCCATCTACGACATTCACGAGTTCCGTCCGCTGGTCCGCCGGGCCCGGATCCGCATCGCCGTGATTGCGGTGCCAGCCGAGGCAGCACAGGCGGTCGTGAATACGGTTGTCGCGGCCGGCATCAAAGCCGTGCTGAATTTTTCTCCCGGAACGCTGAAGGTGCCGGCCGGCGTGAAGCTGAAAAGCGTGGACCTGACGGTTTCCCTCGAAAGCCTGTCTTTTTTTCTCGCGCAGGAGGACGGACATGCGTAAGAGTCGCGTCGGAACCGACGGCGGCGGACGAAGCCGGAAACGCCCGCTCGAGCCGAATGCGACGAGCCAGCCGCTCCTGTCCCACGTGGACCGGGGTGGCGCCGTCCGCATGGTGGACGTCGGGGAGAAGCCCGTCACCTCCCGCGAAGCGGTGGCGCGCGGCCGCATCACGATGTCACGCGAGGCGGTCCGGCAGATTCGAACGGGCGCCGTGAAGAAGGGGGATCCGCTCCAGACCGCCCGCGTGGCCGGGATCATGGCGGCGAAACAAACGGCCCACGTGATCCCACTCTGCCATCCACTTCCCATCTCGCATGCCGGTGTCACGCTCAAGCCACTCGCCGATGGCTTCGAGATCGAAGCGCGCGTGCGCACGACCGCGCAGACGGGCGTCGAGATGGAGGCGCTGCATGCCGTGGCCGTCGCGGCCCTCACGATCTACGACATGATCAAGGCGGTAGACAAAGAGATGGTCATTGGCGAGATCCGCGTCGTGGAAAAGCGTGGCGGCAAGAGCGACTACCGGCGTTGACTCCGTCGCGCACGATCCTCGTAGGCATCTATAGCCCCTTCGCCGCCTGGAACATTCCTCCGGCGCATGTCGATCGGCTGCGCGCCGACTTCCCGCATCACGAATTCCTCCACGCCCGTGCTGAAGACGAAGCGCTCCGGCTGATTCCGGCGGCGCATGTTGCGTTCATGGCCGAGCTGCGCCCGGCCCATTTCGCGGCCGCGCATCATCTCGAATGGATTCACAGTCCGGCCGCGGGCATAGGCGGCATGCTGTTTCCCGCCGTGGTCGGATCGCGCGTGGAGATGAGCAACTCACGAGGCATCAGCGCGGACACGATCGCCGAACACGTCCTGGCCGTCACGCTGGTCATGTTTCGTAAGCTTCCGCTGGCATTCCGGAGCCAGGCCGGGCGGGAGTGGGGACAGGACGCGATGCTGGCGGACCCGCCGATGCGCACGATTAGCGGCTCGCAGGTGCTGATCGTGGGGCTGGGCGCGATCGGGGCGGCCACCGCGCGCCGCATGGCCGGCCTTGGCGCGCGCGTCTCGGCCATCCGGCGACGCGCCGGCGGTGATCGGCCGGATTATGTCGAACGTGTCGCGCCGCCGGAGCGGCTGCTCGATCTACTCCCGGCCGCGGATGTCGTGATCCTGGCCGCACCCCAGACGCGCGAGACGCACGCGCTCATCGGCGCCCGCGAGCTGGCCGTGATGCGACCCGGTTCCTTGCTGGTGAACGTCAGCCGCGGCACGCTCGTCGATGAAGCGGCGCTTGCGGGGGCGCTCACCGCCCCGACGTCCACGCAGACCATCGGCGGCGCCGCCCTCGACGTGTTCGAACACGAACCGCTCGCCCAGGGCAGCCCCTTGTGGGCGCTGCCAAACGTCCTGATTACACCCCACGTGGCAGGCTTCCGGCACGACCACTGGGACGCCGTCACCGCCCTCTTTGCCGACAACCTGCGCCGGTTCGAATCCGGCCAACCGCTGCTGAACGTCGTCGATAAGACAGCGGGGTACTGAGGCCGCCCTGAAGGGCCGCCCGACAAGGGCCCAATCAGGAATACCACCTGTAGCGCAGCCCCTTGGGGCTGCCCAATCAGCAATCGCACATCACCGATTGTTTGTGTCATTATCTGCCCCACATATGGCTCATCCCGAGAAACCAGTGGCGCCGGCCTCCCCAGTGGCAACCTTCCGACCCTACGTGCCCGCGACAGAATCGCCAGCCGAATTCACGGCCAAGGCCATCATCCTGGGCGTGCTCTT
>JANNHC010000210.1:0-2512 GCA_031404215.1 Acidobacteriota bacterium | reverse complement strand
GCAGACGGGCCTGCCGCGCCGAAGCCTCGGCCCCATGCAGACGGGCTTGCCGCGCCGAAGCCTCGGCCCCATGCAGACGGGCCTGCCGCGCCGAAGCCTCGGCCGAGCCGAGGCGAAGGCGGGAGCTAGAACGACCAGCGCCCGCCGAACGTGACCTGCCGTGCGCCCTGCACCCCGGTCGGCGCTTTGTAAGCGACCGTTTCGCCCGCGATCGTTGTACTCGGATAGCGCGCCTGCCGCAACGTGACCGACGCGGTATTGAAGACATTCACTATGTCCGCGTAGATCCCGAAACGATGTCCTTCCACCTTGAACGCCTTCTCAGCCCGCAAATCGACGTTGTGGAAGAAGTCATTCCTCTGGCTGCCCCTCGGCTCGAGGAAGATCTGACGCCGGCCGGTCCCCGGCAGGTTCAACTGGCTGTTGCTGAACTGACCGAACGGTGTGTAGGGCCGACCGCTCAGCCCCGTGTAGACTCCGCCCAGCAGGACGTCAATCTTCGGGATCTGGTACGCCACATTTGCCTTGAACTCGTGGCGGCGAGAGTTGGTCAGCTCGCCGAACGAATTCACCAGCGCGGTGTTCGGCGAATTCCAGGCCGTGCCGCCGAGCCAATTGCCAAAGCCGGTGTTGTCCACGTTGCCCTCGGCTTTGGCGAGGACATAGGAAATCTGGAACCCGAGCCGTCTCTTCAGCGAGCTGTTGAGCAACAGCATCAGAGATTTGTACGAGCGCCGCGGATCCGCCGTGCCGATGACGCTGCCGTTCGTGGCGATGTACTGATACCCCTCCGTGTTCCGGATGAAGAAATTCTCGTTCGTGGTGGACCGGTTCGCCCACCTGTAGCCAGTGAGCGGCTGGTTTGTCAGCGCGTTGTTCAGCGTGACCGCCTCCCACTGGGCACCGTTGATCACGTTGTTCAGGAAATCGTTCGTCTTGCGCCACACGCCGGTCGCCGTGAATCGCAACGACCGGGTCAGCTGACTTTCCCACGCGACGTTGAACTCATCGGTCCGCGGATGTTTGATGTCGTCGCTGATCCCGTAGACGACGGCCGGGGTGATGATGTCAACTGCGCCCAGACTGCCGTTGGCATTGATGGTTGTGTAAGTGTAATCCTGGATACCCGGTGTCGCGGAGGTGTAGAACGCGCTCGCGGTGCCCTCGAAATAGCGGCCGTAGAACCCCTTGAGCACGCTGGTCCCCTTGCCGGTCAGGTCGAACGCGGCGCCGATGCGCGGGCCCCACGCGGTGTGCGGCTTGTACACCGTCTCATCGAGCACCGGGCTGTAGCCGCGGATGTGATCGAGGCGCAGTCCCAGGTTCAACGTGAGTCGCCCGGCATTCCACTGGTCCTGGACGTAGGCTGACGTGCGCCGGTTGTCGCCCTGCACGTCGTAGCCGTAGCTGACGCGGTAGTACGGCACGCCGCTATAGGCCAGCACGTAGAAACCCCCGGGGCCGTAGGGCTGGTACTGGCTGCGCACGTGGCTGCGCTCGATTTCCGCGCCAAACTTGAACGCGTGGCTGCCAAAGCCCTGCGCGTATCGAGTCAGTGCTGCCTGCGCCTGGTTCCGGCTGCGATCGGCGTAATAAAGCCCGCCGCCGCCGCCGGTATACTCATCGGTGTCCGCGTCGTAGGTGAACGGCGAGGGGTCCACGGGATCCAGATTGTAGTACCCGTTGTATCCGGTGAGCTTCGCCTCGAGGAACGTGTTCGTTCCCATCACCTTCCGCCACTGGGCGTTCCACACCCACTCGGGTGCGTCCTCTTCGACGGTCTGGCGGTCGGTGGCCTGGGCGGCCGGCCAATAGCCCACCCGTCCAGTCACGTTGTAAGAATCGTACTGCGTACCCAGGATGATGGTATCGCTCGACGAGGGCTGCAGCGTGAACTTCACGTTGAAGCGCGGGCTGATGTCGCTTGCGTTGGCCACGGGGCCGATGGGATCGGTCGTCGCGGAATACCGCTGAATGCTTGCGAAAAAGAACGCCTTGTCTTTTCTGATCGGCCCGCCCATCTGGACGGTGTAGTCGGCAAGCTTTTTCGTGACCGCGGCGTTCCCCAGCCCGGGATTCTCGTCGAGTAAGTCCTGGCTGATGTTGTCGGACGCCAGCGAGTCCTTGGTGTACCGCATCGAGAACAGGCCCGAGAAGAGGTTGCCTCCCGACTTCGTCACCGTGTTGATGATGCCGCCCGTGAAACCACCATACTCGGCCGGCGCGCCCAGGCCACCGATCTGAATTTCTTCGATGAGATTCTGGTTGAAGAAGGTCCACGCCGAACCGCCCTCCGGGTCGCGCGTGTCGACGCCGTCGAGCAGCAGCGCGTTTCCGTAGCTGGCCTGCCCGCCGTAGGCCGAGCTGCTGTTGATGCCGGGCGCGGCGTTCAGCAATCCGGTCGATGTCGCCGAGTAAATCGGCATCAACGTCAAAAGGTCGGAGCTCAGAGTGGCACCCTCGCGCGAGATGCCCTCGCCATACATGACGTCAAACTCGGCCTCGCGGAAGG
>JANNHC010000209.1:0-24371 GCA_031404215.1 Acidobacteriota bacterium | reverse complement strand
CCCGAGCATTCGCTCGATGAACTTGCCGGCCTGGCGTCTGCGGCCGGCGCGACCGTCGTCCTGCGTGTGCTGCAGGAGCGACCCAGGCCCGATCCGGCGACCTTCCTGGGCAGCGGCAAGGTGGCGTCGCTTGCCGCGTCGTGCGACGAGCTCAACGTGAACGTCGTCATCTTCGACAACGAACTGACGCCGGCGCAGCTGCGCAACCTCGAGAAAAAGCTCGATCGAAAGGTCGTGGACCGGACGCAGCTCATTCTCGATATCTTCGCGCGCCGCGCGCGGACGCGGGAGGGCAAGCTGCAAGTGGAGCTCGCGCAGCTGAAATACGCGCTGCCGCGGCTCGTCGGCTCGGCGGCCGAGCTGTCCCGTCTGGGTGGCGGCATCGGAACGCGGGGACCTGGCGAAACGAAGCTCGAAACGGATCGCCGCCGCATCCGTCATCGCATCAGCATTCTCTCGAAAGACATCGACGTCGTCCGGCGCCGGCGCACGCAGCTGCGTGAACGACGACACAAGGCCGCGGTGCCGACAGTGGCGCTCGTCGGGTATACCAACGCCGGCAAGACGACGTTGTTCAATGGACTGACGGGCGACGAGGCTGTCGCGTCGAATGCGCTCTTCGTCACGCTCGATCCGCTCGTGCGCAAGGTGCGCCTGCCCGACCGCCGCGAGCTGCTCGTGTCGGACACCGTCGGTTTCATCGAGCGGCTGCCGCATTCTCTGGTCGCGGCCTTTCGCGCCACGCTGGAAGAGGTAGCCGCGGCGGACTTGCTCCTGCACGTGATCGACGCGTCGAGCCCTGACCGGGAGCGCCAGGTGGCCGCCGTTCGTGCGGTGCTGACCGAGGTGGGAGCCGATACCGTGCCTTCGGTGGACGTGTTCAACAAGTGCGATCGCCTCGATGCGGTGGAGCGGGCTCGTGTCCGCGCGCTGCATCCTGGTGCGCTGTGCGTATCGGGGCTGACCGGCGAGGGGAGAGAGGATCTCATCGCCGTGATGGAAGGCCGCCTCGCGCTCGACACCGCCCATGTCACCATGGAGTTCGACACGGGCGACGCGGATCGCGACCGGATCGCACAGCTCTACCGCATTGGCCGCATCCTGCGTCACGTCTCCACGGACGGGCGGGTCACGATCGAAGCTGAGGTTCCGCGTCGGATGCTGGATCGTTTTCCGGCCGCGGTGATGCAATGAGGCGCCGGCCCGCGGGGCTCCTCGTGTCGGTCGTGATGCTCGGCTTCGCGGCAGCCTGCGCTTCGAATCCCGTACCGGCGGTGCCGCCCGCAGGCGCGCCCGGGTTCCCGGAGTTTGTCTTTCCTTCGGTCCCGGCACGGCTGGCGTCCCCCTCCGCTGGCGCTGCGCATCAGCTCGCGTGGCAATGGTTGCAGGCGGGCGATCTCAAGGCCGCGGAGCGCAATTTCACCGCCGCGTTGAAGCAATCGCCCGGCTTCTATCCGTCGGAAGCAGGCCTCGGCTATGTCGCGCTCGCGCGCAAGGATTCGAAAGAGGCGGCCTCACATTTCGAACGGGCGCTCGCCGCCGATCCCGCTTACGCTCCGGCGCTCGCAGGCCGTGGAGAGGCCCTGCTCACACTCGGGCAGCGCGAGCAGGCCCTGGCCACTTTCGAGTCGGCGATCGCGGCTGATCCGCAGCTCTCGGTCCTGAGAAGCCGGATCGACGTGCTACGCTTTCGCGGACTTCAGGAAGACGTGGACGCCGCGCGTAAAGCGGCGGACGCAGGACGTCTCCCGGAGGCGCGCCTGATGTACGAACGTACGATCGCGGCATCGCCCGACAGTCCCTTCCTGTACCGTGAGCTTGCAAACGTCGAGAAACGGGAGGGGAGCCTGCCAAGGGCGCTCGAGCACGCGCAGAAGGCCGCGGCGCTGAACCCTGGGGAGCCGCGCAATCTCGTGACGATTGCGGAAATCTACGAAGCGCAGGGTGAGTTCGCGAAGGCGGTCGATGCCTACATCGCCGCTGTGGCGCTCGAGCCGAACGATTCGATCGACGCCAGGGTCGAGAGTTTGCGAGAAAAGGCCGCGTTTGAGGCCATGCCCGACGAGTACAAGTCGATTGAGGCGTCACCGGCCATCACGCGTGCGCAGCTGGCAGCGTTGTTCGGCGTCCGCCTCGACGATGTGCTCAAACGCGCGCCTCGTTCCAACGCGCTGGTCATAACCGACACGCGCGGCAACTGGGCGGCGCCGTGGATCCTGTCAGTGGCGAGGGCGGGGCTGATGGAGGTGTACCCGAACCACACGTTTCAGCCGAACGCGGTGGTGCGCCGCGCCGAGCTCGCAGGCGGGGGATCCAAGGTGCTCGCGCTTGTCGCCGCAGGAAACCCGCAGCTGGCGGCGTCGCTGCGTAACGCGCGCGGGCGCTTTCCGGACGTTCCGCAGGGACATCTCAGCTACCAGGCCGTCTCGGCCGCCGTCGAGTCCGGTCTGATGGCCCCGACCGCGGACGGCACGTTTCAACTGACTCGTGCCGTCACGGGCGCCGAGGCCCTGGCGGCGATCGCGAAGCTCGAAGAGCTGGCGGGACGCCGACGGCGATGAACCAGCTGACGACGGCGAATCAGCTGACGCTGCTGCGGATGGCGCTGATCCCGCCATTCGTCATTCTGTTGCTGTACGGATATCGTGGGTGGGCGCTGCTGACGTTTCTGGCCGCCGGCATTACCGATCTCTTCGACGGCCTGATCGCGCGGCGCGCCGGTCAGAAGACTACGCTCGGCGCATGGCTCGATCCCATGGCCGACAAGCTGCTGCTCGTCACGATGTTCGTGATGCTGACGCTTCCCGGAATCGGGTCAGCCAATCGCCTGCCGCTATGGTTCACGATCCTCGTGCTCAGCCGCGACATCGCGATTGTGCTGACCGTGGCGGTGGTGAACCTGGCGGTGGGACCCCGGACGTTCCGGCCCTCGATATTCGGCAAGATCGCGACGGCGACCTACATCGTCACCGGGGTCATCACGCTGTATTGCAACTACCTGGACGTGCGGTCCCCGATCATCGCCGTGTTCGTCTACGCGTCGCTCCTCATCACCTTCGTCTCGGCCTTCCACTATCTGATCAAGGTCGTTCACCTCGGACACTGATCCGAGGTGTCGAGCTTCAGAAGGTCGTTGGCATTGCCATTCGCTAGATTTTCGTGCGGAAGTACTCCAGCGTTTTCGTGAGGCCTTCCTCGAGGCCGACCTTGGGTTCCCAGCCGAGCAGCGTGCGGGCCCGCGTGATGTCCGGTTGCCGCACTTTGGGGTCGTCTTCGGGCAGGGGCCGGTACACCAGCTTGCTCTTCGATCCGGTCAGCGTGATGATCATCCGCGCGATGTCTTCGATCGTCATCTCCTGCGGATTGCCGATGTTGACCGGGTCGTTGACGTCCGACTCCATCAGCCGGATGATCCCATCGACGAGATCGCTCACGTAGCAGAAGCTTCGTGTCTGCTTGCCGCTGCCGAAGATCGTGACGTCCTCGCCCGTCAGGGCCTGGCCCATGAACGCCGGGACGGCGCGCCCGTCGCGCAGTCGCATGCGCGGCCCGTAGGTGTTGAAGATGCGGACGATCTTGGCGTCGATCCCGTGAAACCGGTGGTACGCGGTCGTCATCGCCTCGGCGAACCGCTTCGCCTCGTCGTACACCCCCCGCGGCCCGACGGGATTGACATTACCCCAGTAGGTTTCCTTCTGCGGATGCTCGAGTGGATCGCCGTACACCTCGGACGTTGACGCGATCACGAACCTCGCGTTCTTCGCCTTGGCGAGGCCGAGCGCCTTGTGCGTACCGAGCGCGCCGACCTTCAACGTCGGGATCGGCAGCTCGAGATAGTCGATCGGGCTCGCCGGGCTTGCCCAGTGCAGCACCGCGTCAACCGGTCCCTCGACGTTGATGTAGTTCGTCACGTCGTGCTTGATGAAGACGAAATCGCGCCCGGCAAGATGCGCGATGTTCGCGGTGGCGCCCGTCAGCAGGTTATCGATTCCCACGACCGAGTGTCCGCGGTCGAGCAGCGCCTCGGAGAGATGGGAGCCGATGAAGCCGGCGGCGCCGGTAATAACGATTCTGGACATTTCTTAGGGATTAGGGATCAGGGATTAAGGATTGTCAGTATGCGTGCTTCTGGAGCCCCCGCAGCACCGTGAGGCACATGATCTTGATGTCGAGGGAGACCGACCAGTTTTCGATGTAGTAGAGGTCGTATTCGATGCGCTTTTCGAGTGACGTATTGCCACGCCAGCCGTTCACCTGCGCCCAACCGGTGATGCCGGCCTTCACCTTGTGGCGCAGCATGTACTGGGGAATCCTGTGCTTGAACTGATCGACGAAGTACGGGCGTTCTGGCCGCGGGCCGACGATCGACATGTCCCCGCGCAGTGCGTTCCAGAGTTGCGGTAATTCGTCGAGATCCATGCGCCGCAGCCACCGGCCGACGGGCGTACACCGTGGGTCGTCGTCGCGCGCCCAGATCGGTCCGGTGTCATCCTCGGCGCCTGAATACATCGATCGAAACTTGTAGACCTGGAAGGCCTTGCCGTCGAGGCCCATGCGCTCCTGCTTGTAAAAGACAGGCCCCTTCGACGTGTATTTGATCAGCGCCGCGATGACGGCAAATGGAATCGACAAGCCCAGCAGCGCGCTGGTGGAAATCAACACGTCGATGACGCGCTTCAGGACGCTGTTGAATCCGCGCAGCGGGACGTCGTTGAGGCTGATGATCGGAACGCCGTCGAGGTTCTCGAGCCGCGCGCGCAGCGCGATGAACTGCAGCAGGTCCGGGACGACGTGCACCTCGACCGATTCCCGGTTCGTCGCCTCGACGATGCCGAGCATCTTGACGTGATCTTCGAGCGGCAGCGCGACGTAGACGTGGTCGATGCTCTCCTGGCGGATGATCTCGCCCGCTTCGCCCAGCATGCCGAGGAGCGGCAGGCCGCGATATCCGATGTGATCGCCGGCGGCGCGATCGTCGAGAAAGCCGACCACCTTGAACCCGAGCTCCCGATGCTCGAGGACCTTGTCCGCCACCAGCTTGCCCAGATCGCCCGCGCCCGCGATGAGGACTCGCTTCAGCCCGATGCCGGCCTTCCACCTCCGCTCGAGCGCTTCGCGGACGAGTTCTCGCGAGGCGTACGCCAGGATGATGTTGATGACGAGGTAGTAGGCCCAGACAAGCTGCGACACCTCGTAGACGCCAGCGTCCTTCAGCGGGTCCGGCACGTAGTAGGTGTTGTAGTACAGCGTGCCGCCGACGCCGAACACGACCGCGAGGATGCTCCCGACAAAGACCGCGAAGAAATCGTCGACGCGGGAGCGGCCGCGGCGGAGGTGATAGAGGCCCTGGATGTGGAAGGCAATCGGCAGGATCACCATCACGAAGGGCAGAAGGTTCTGGTAATACTCGAACTGCGGATAGCCCTTGGTGACCGGCACGACAGCGGCCAGCCAGTGGAATCGCAGCATGTATGCCAGCCCGAACGCCGACGCGCTGATCGCCGCGTCGGTGCCAACGAAGAACAGCACGAGCAGGCGGTTGTACCGCCGCATCATCGCGCGGCCTCCCGTTCAGCCACCGCATCGTCCACGGCCGCCTGGAACTCCGTCATGAAACGCCCGCGGGAAAAGCGTTCGGCATTGGCGCGAATGGCCGACCGATCCACGTGGAGGGCCCGCACGCGGGAGAGCCCTTCGGCGAGGGCGTCTGCCGAGTGTTCTTCGACGAGCACGCCGGTCAGACCGTCCACGACCGTCTCGCACGCACCACCGGCCCGAAGGGCGACGACCGGCGCGCCGCAGGCCTGGGCTTCGACCGGAACCATGCCGAAATCCTCGGTGCCTGGAAGGAGCACCGCGGCCGTGCGGCCGTAAAGCTCCCGGATCTCGTCATCGCTGCGCCAGCCGAGGAATTCCGCGTCCGGCCCGGCGAGTTTGCGCAGGCGCGCTTCTTCGGGCCCTCGCCCGACAATTTTCAGATGCACCCGTGCCAGCCGGCAGGCAGCTATCGCGACATCGACCCGCTTGTAAGGCACTAACGCAGACACCACGAGGAAACTGGATGCAGGTTGAGGGTGCCCCCCGGGCTCCGGCAGACGGTAAAAGGTCGTATCAACAGGGGGATACACGACGGTCGATCCTCGATTATAGTATCGGCGGATCCTCCCCGCAACATACTGAGAATTCGCGAGAAAGCGGTCTACCCGTCCTGCCGTGGCACCGTCCCAGCGGGCAAGCCAGGCCAGCACCGGGCGCAGGAGCCTGCTCCGAGTGGCCCCGACCTGTTCCGGACCAAAATAGGCGCCGAACTGGTCCCAGGCGTAGCGCATGGGCGAATGGCAATAGCAGACGTGCGTGGCTGCCGGTCCCCGGATGACCGATTTCACCGCGCAGTGGCTGCTGCTGATGACGAGGTCGTAGCGGTCGAGGTCGAACAGCTCGACCATGGTGGGAAAGAGCGGCAGATACTGCCGGTAGAGATGCCCGGACCGTGGCAACCACTGAACAGGCGAGCACCTGATCCGATGCTGCTCGATGCGCGTCGACACCGATCCGGCCACACGCACCAGCGTGTAAACCGTCGCGTCCGGATACAACTCGCAGATGGCGTCGAGGACCTTCTCCCCGCCACGCATGCCCGTCAGCCAGTCGTGGACGATCGCGACTCGCGTCAATCCGCCAGCACCTCTCCGTAGATTTCCCGCACGCGCCGGACGGAGCGTTCCCAGGAGAATTCCCGCACCCGCTCAAACCCCTTCTGGCGAAGGGTCTCGCGCAGGTCGGAATCCATGAGGACCTTGCGCATGGCGTCGGCGATGGCTCTCGGGTCCAGCGGATCGATCAGGAGCGCCGCGTCGCCCACGACTTCGGGGAGCGAGGACACGTTGGACGTGATGACCGGAGTGCCGCTGGCCATCGCCTCGAGCGGCGGAAGCCCGAACCCTTCGTACAGCGATGGGAAGACAAAGACGCGCGCCAGCCGGTACAACACGGCGAGCGTCTTGTCGGGGACGAACCCGAAGAACCGCACGTGCTTGTGAAGCTTGTACTTGTGCACGGCCCTCCGGAGTGACGCGTACTTCGAGATCTCGTCGCCGATGATGATGAGCAGCTTGACGTGCTCGAGGTCGCTGTCCTGGCGCAGCGTATGAAACGCCTCGATGAGCCGCTCGAGGTTTTTGTGCGGCTTGATGTTTCCGGCGTACAGGACATACGGCGCGTTCAGCTGATACCGCTCGCGCACCCGTGCGATCTCGTCGGGCGTCGGTGTTTCGCCGAACCGCTCGTCGATAGCGTTGTAGATGACGTCGATCTTGGCTTCGGGAATGCTGAAATACCGCAGGATGTCCCGCTTCGAGGCCTCGGAGACGGTCAAGACGCGATTGGATCGATGCGTCGCGATCCAGAGTGACGACCGCGCGTACGCATAGGCCAGCCGGTTCGGCAAGTACTGCGGAAACCGTAGGTGGATGCAGTCGTGAATCGTCACGACGGACTTGCAGGGCGTCAGCGCCGGCAGCACGTAGTGCGGCGCGTGGAACAGGTCGATGCCTTCGCGACGGAGATCGAGCGGCACCCGAACCTGCTCGCTCATCGAGTAGGGCCGGGCCACTTCCGGAATCGGGCGGAAGTTCTCGCCAAGCTCTTCCACGACGCCAATGTCGTCCGCGCGGCACAGCAGGACGTATTCCGTTTGCGAATCGAGACGCGACAGGTGGCGCAGCAGGTTGCGCACGTACGTGCCGATGCCGTAGTCGCGCAGCTTGCGGGCGTCGATGGCGATTCTCAAGACACGCGATTCTACCGCGGGAGCTGTCGCTTCAGGCGCAGATAGAGGCGCAGGACCGGCGCCCACGCGGGGTGATGCTTCTCGTAAAACGCCAGATGGCTGCGCCGGTACGCCGCGTTCACCGCTGTCGGAGCGGTAGACCGCGATCGGCCGCGCAGATGGAGGACGTGCGCGGCGGGCGTGAAGAGCACGCGGCGGCCCAGTCTCCGGATCGCCGCGCAGAAATCCACATCCTCCGTGTAGAGAAAATATCGCTCGTCGAGAAAGCCCGCCTGTGCGGCATCCGCCCGCCGCACGAGCAGGCACGCGCCGCTGACCCAGTCGACATACCGTTCCCGGCTCGCGGCGCGCTCGACCCGGCGCGACACCGGGCCCACCCCGCGTTGATGCAGCCACCCGATCGCTTTCTGCCGAAGCTCGTTGAACGGCGTGATCATCGCGCCACACGACAACTCCGTCCGTCCGGCTTCATCGACCAGGCGCGGCCCGGCCACGGCTGCGTCGGGGTGTGCGAGCAGCCGCCCGACCAGCGAGTCGATCGCGCCCGCTGGAACAATCGTGTCGTTGTTGAGGAGAAGGATCAGCGACCCCGTCGTGGCGCGAATCCCCGCGTTGTTACCCGCGGAGAATCCGGCATTCGCCGGCATCTCGATGACTGAGACGGCCGGCCAGCGCGCACGAACGGCCTCGACGCTGCCGTCCCCCGACGCGTTATCGACCACAACAATCTGATGCGGCGTGGCGGGGGGAGACGACGTGAGCGATTCGAGGCAGTTCTCGAGATGCCGCCTGGCGTTGTAGTTCACGATGACGATCGCAAGCGTCACCGTGCAATCCTCTCGAGCGCTTGCAGCGTCTCATCGGCGGCGCGATCCCACGAGTACCGCTCGAGCACCGCGGGCGCGTGTTCGAGTTGCTCCCGTCCGGCGGCGGGGGAGCGCAGGAGCCGCTCGAGCGCCCTCGCCGTTCCCTCGAGATCGCCGCGTTGCACGTACTCGGCCGCCGCGCCGTACACTTCGCGCGCCACAGGCGTATCGAGCACGACGATGGGGACGCCGGCGCTGAGCGCCTCGAGCGGCGTCAGGCCAAAGCCCTCGTATTCGGAAAGAAACGCAAACACGGACGCGCGCGCGTACACGGCGCGCAATTCATCCTCGCGCACGTAGCGCAGGAACTGGACCTGCGGGCCGCACCCGTGATGGACCGCGGCCGCGCCTAGATTCTGCGCCGGCCACGTCCGGTCGGCTCCGACGATGAGCAGGCGGGCCTCCGGCAGGGTCGAGGCGGCACGCGCAAACGCCGCGATGAGATCGGGAAGGCGGCGGCGATTGAAGATCGAACCCACGAAGAGTACCAGCGGGGACCGGGACTCCAGACGAGGGATCGGGGATCCGGGTCGCGTGACTCCAGGCGGAATGACCCGAATACGCGTGGGGTCGACGTGCAGGCGCGTTTCTATCTCTGATCTCGAGAACTGCGAGTCCGTGAGAATCACCCGTGCGTTCCGAGCCGCACGCGTCGTGAGCAACCGGCGGCGCCAACGTTCGCGGAAACGAAACCATTCCGGATGCGCCAGGAACGAGATGTCATGGATCGTGACGGCGAAGGGAATACCGAGGCCGAGTGGCGCGCTGTACGCGGGGGCAAAGAACACGTCAGGCGCGTCAGCCCTGACGGCCTTTCTGAGTGACGTCTGTTCCCACCATGTTCCCGTGCCTCCCGGGATGACTCGCCACTCCATCGCACCTTCGGCCGAAGGAACACGCGGTGGCTCGGGAGCATACAACATGAAACGCCGGGTCGCCGAATCCGGTCTCGTCGCCCAGCGCCGGACGAGCTCTCCCAGGTAACGGCCGACTCCGGTCGTTTCGCCAAGCAGTTCGCGCGCATCGATGCCGATGCGCAAAGGGCCGCTCACCTGGCCCTCCGCCGGCGATAGGCCGCCCGATAGGCCTCGTGCAGCCGCGCGGCGCTAGAGGTCCAGGAAAAATGCGCGGCGCGGGCCACCCCCTCGTCCGCCATCCGCCGCCGTGTCGCCTCGTCCTCCAGGACGCGCTCGATTGCCGAGGCCAGCGCGCTCGTGTCCTCCGGGTCGACGACAATCCCGGCGCTCCCGACCACCTCCGGCAGCGCGCCGCGGTTCGACGCGATCACAGGAACGCCCATGGTCATGGCTTCGAGCGCCGGGATTCCAAAACCCTCGTCGAGGGAAGGAAGCACGAGCATCGACGCCTCCCGATACAGCCGCTGCCGTTCTGCGTCGCCGACATACCCTGTCAGCCTGGTTCGGTTCCGAGCCTTGGCGATCGTGGACGCCTCCGAGAACAGCTCGCGGGTCGTGACAGGGAGCGCATGGCCCGCCAGCACCAGGTCTGGCACCGCGGGCCTGCGCTCGAGAACCTGCGCATAGGCGGCCATGAGGCGGGACAGGTTCTTCCTCGGTTCAACGGTGCCGACAAAGAGGATCGGACCGGGCGTCAAAGGTTCGATGCGCCGGGGCCAGCCGGGATTGCCAGGAGTGCAGACGGTGATGAGTTCGTCATCGATGCCGAAGCGTCCGATCACCTGCCGCTTGGTGTAATCCGAGTTGACGATGACGCCGTCGGCGCGGCGCGCGTGGCCGGCAGCCAGCGCCGCGTAGTCCCGGCGGATCTCGGCCTGCGTGTGTTCCGGCCGGTCCAGGAAGTAGAGGTCGTGTATGGTGATGAACCGCGCGGCCGATCGGGCGGGAATCATCAGCGGATGCATGGAGTGGACGATGTCGGTTCCTCCGGCGAGGAAGTCAACCGGCGGCCACTCCAGCCGGTGCCATGCCAGGTTGAGGAGCCGGACCGGGACACGAAGGTCGGCCTGATGCGCGCCCGGAACGACCGCGTTCGGGAGCCGATCCTTCCAGGAGCTCGAAAACAGCGTCAGCGAGTCTTCCGGAGGAAGGCGCGCTCCTAGGGCGGTGGCCAGACCATGAGCGTATTCCCCGACACCTGTCCGTTGCCGAAGCGCCGGCCGGTAGTCGATCAGGATGCGCACGCGGGGCGGATCCTAGCACACCAAAAGTCTGGCAAATCCTTGTCGTTCAATACATTGACACCATTTTTGAGGCTATGCTACCTTTAGCGGTTTATACCATTTAGCAGGGGCGGCGCGGATGAAAATAGCGGTCGTTGGAAGCGGCTACGTCGGACTGGTGGCGGGCGCCTGTCTAGCCGAAAACGGTAACGAGGTTATCTGCGTTGACAAGGATCCGGCCAAAATCCGGCTGCTTCAACGGGGGAAGATTCCAATCTACGAACCGGGACTGGAAGAGCTGGTCCGCCGCAACCGCGCTGAAAAACGGCTGACGTTCACGAGCGCGCTCGAGCGGGGTGTCCGGAACGCCCAGATCATTTTCATCGCGGTCGGCACGCCGACAGGGGAGGATGGATCGGCCGACCTCCAGCACGTCCTGGCAGTGGCCCGCGACACCGCGCGCGCGATGAACGGGTACAAGGTCATCGTCAACAAGAGCACGGTGCCGGTGGGGACCGCCGCCAAGGTACGGGACGTGATTCGGCGCGAAACGACGCACCCCTTCAGCGTGGTCAGCAACCCTGAGTTCCTGAAGCAGGGGGCCGCCATTGAAGATTTCATGAAGCCGGATCGCGTCGTGATTGGCGCGGAAGATCCCCGCGGCGCCGAGCTGATGAAGGAACTGTACGCCCCCTTCACCCGGACCGGGGCGCCGATCATGTTGATGGACTGCGCCAGCGCCGAGCTTTGCAAGTACGCGGCGAACGCGATGCTGGCGACCCGGATCTCGTTCATGAACGAGGTCGCCAACGTCTGCGAGTCGGTGGGTGCCGACGTCGATCAAGTCCGGCGCGCGGTGGCCGCGGATCGGCGAATCGGGTCGTCGTTCCTGTTTCCCGGCGTTGGTTACGGAGGCAGCTGTTTTCCGAAGGACGTGAAGGCGATGCTGCAGTTCGCGGCTCAGAAGGACTACAAGTTCGCCATTCTCGAGGCCGTCGAGGCGGTGAACGAGCGGCAGAAGCTGCGCCTGTTGACGAAGATCCAGACGCATTTCGGATCGCTCAAGGGGAAGCAGATCGCTCTCTGGGGCCTGGCCTTCAAGCCCCGGACCGACGACATGCGCGAGGCCCCGTCCGTGCCGCTCATCCACGGACTGCTGGCGGCCGGCGCGTCCGTGCAGGCCTACGATCCGGAAGCCATGAAGGTTGCGCGATCGATTTTTGGATCGAAGATCGCCTACGCGGAGAACAGCTACGCGGCGCTCAGCGGAGCCGACGCACTCGTCATCGTCACCGAGTGGAACGAATTCCGCGAGCCGGACTTTCCACGGATTCGCAAGGCGCTGCGCACTCCTGTCGTCTTCGACGGGCGGAATCTGTATAAGCCGGAGCAGATGCGAGCGCACGGCTTCACGTATTTGTCGATCGGCCGCGCATGACGAGCGTTCTGGTCACGGGGGGGGCCGGCTATATCGGAAGCCACGCCGTGAAGGCCCTGCGCGCACAGGGGACCCACGTCGTCGTGTACGACGACCTGTCGGCCGGGCACGGCGAGGCCACGGCTCACGCGTCGGCGCTGGTCGTCGGTGACATTCACGACACGGCGCGTCTCCGGGCCGCGATTCGCGATCATCAGGTCGATGCCGTGATGCATTTTGCGGCCTGGCTGTCGGTCGGCGAATCGGTGAAAGACCCCGCGCGGTATTACCGGAACAACGTCGTGGGCGCGTTGTCGGTCTTCGACGCGATGACGGCCGAGAAGGTCCGCTTCCTGGTGTTTTCATCCACCGCCGCCGTGTTCGGAAACCCGGTGGAGACGCCGATCACCGAGTCCCACCCGAAACAGCCGATCAACGCCTACGGCGAGACCAAGCTCGCGATCGAGCGGGCCCTGCCGCATTACGAGCGGGCCTACGGTCTCAGGTCCATCACGCTCCGCTATTTCAACGCGGCCGGTGCGGATGCTGACGGTGAGTTGGGGGAGGACCACGTGCCCGAGGTCCATCTGATCCCACGGGCCGTGGACGCCGCGCTCGGACGCGACAGCTTCCAGGTGTTCGGCGACGACTACGACACGCCGGACGGGACGTGCCTGCGCGACTACGTGCACGTCACCGACCTCGCCTCGGCGCACCTCCTCGCGCTAGGCGCGCTTCGGAGCGGCGCCGTCTCGACGACCTACAATCTTGGCAACGGCCGGCCCACGTCGGTCAAAACCGTCATCGATTCCGTGGAACGCGTCGTTGGCCGCAAGGTGCCGTTTACGACGGGCCCCCGGCGCCCGGGCGATCCGGCGGTGCTGTTTGCGTCGAGCGCGCGCATCAGGCGCGAGCTGGGGTGGGCCCCCCGCTACGAGGACATCGACGTGATCGTCGAGACCGCCTGGCGCTGGCGCGAGACGCACCCGTCCGGCTATCCGAAGGCGATCGCGTAAATGTCCAGGCTGAAAGGACAGCTCGCCGATCCCCTTCTCTCGGTCGTGATGCCCGCGTACAACGAACGCGACACGATCGAAGAGATGATCCGGCGTGTGCTCGCCATCCCGATCCGCACCGAGCTCATCGTGGTGGATGACGGGTCGAAGGACGGCACGCGGGATATCCTGTCGCGCCTGGCCGCGGAACTCTCGTTCAAGCTGGTGCTGCAGCCGGCCAATGCGGGGAAAGGATCGGCGCTCCGCCGCGGCTTCCGGGAAGTGACCGGCGACCTTGTCGCGATTCAGGATGCGGACCTCGAGTACTCGCCGGAAGAATTCCCGGAGCTGATCTCGCTCATCTGCGAAGGCCGCGCCGACGTCGTCTACGGGTCGCGGTTTCTCGGGAGGCACCGGGTGTTTCTGTTCACCCACTACGCGGGCAACCGGTTCCTCACGCTCGTGACCAACATCCTGTACAACACGATGCTGACCGACATGGAGACCTGCTACAAGGTCATGCGCACGGAAGTGCTGCGATCCATGACGCTCGAGTCGGATGGGTTCGGAATCGAGCCGGAACTGACGGCGAAGATTTTCAAGCGCCAGTATCGCGTCTATGAAGTGCCGATTACGTACGACGGCCGCAACTACGACGAGGGGAAGAAGATTACCTGGCGCGATGGCTTCGTCGCGCTCTGGGTGTTGCTGCGATACCGGTTTACAGAGTGAATCCGCTCCACCGCCTGTTCGGGTACGCCCGGCCTTATCGCGGGCGGTTTGCCGCGGCGATCGCGGCGATGGTGGTGTATGCCGCGGCGACCGCGGCGGTCGCGGGTCTCATCCGCCCGGTGATCGATCAGGTCCTGCCGACCGGTACCAGGCTCTCGAGCTGGTGCGCGGCCCTGCTCATCGTGTATCTCGTGAAGGGCCTCGGCGCGTACGCATCCGCGTTCGTGATGACGGACATCGGGCAGCGCGTGGTCCGTGACCTGCGCGACCAGCTGTTCCGGCACATCCTCGATCAGTCCGCGACGTTCTTCAGCCGCCACACGAGCGGACAGCTGATGTCGCGGATCACGAACGACGTCAACCAGGTGCAGCAGGCGGTGTCGGAAACCGTCGGCGACCTGATGCGCGAAGGGCTGTCGCTCGTCGGCCTGGCGATGTTCATGTTTTATATCGACGCGAGGCTCGCGCTCGTCGCCGTCACCGGCGCGCCGCTGGTCGTCTACCCGCTGGTGCGTTTCGGCAATCGCATCCGGAGCACGACGCGCAGAAGCCAGGAGCAGCTCGAGCACTTGTCGCACGTGACCGCCGAGGCGTTCACCGGCCATCGCATCGTGAAGGCGTTTGGCGCGGAGGCCCACGAGGAGCAGCGGTTCCGGCGAGCCTCGCAGCAGCTGTACCGGATCAACCTCAAGGTCACGAGCACCCTGGCGCTTCTGCCGCCGCTCATGGAACTGCTCGGCGGGGTCGCCATCGTGGGGCTGATCTGGTACGGCAGCCGCCAAATCGCGGACAGGGTGCTCACCCAGGGTGACTTCGCGGCGTTCGTCGCGGCGGCGTTCATGATGTATGCGCCGATCAAGAAGTTGAGCCGCGTCAACGCGACCTTGCAGCAGGCCATGGCGGCATCCGAGCGCATCTTCGAGATTCTCGATACACACTCGGAGGTGCCCGAGCGGCCTGGCGCCCAGCCGCTGCCACGGCTGCGGCAGGCGATCGAGTTCCGCAACGTCAGCTTCGCGTACGACGGCGTGAGCAAGACGATCCTCAAGGACGTCTCCTTCACGGTGCGGGCCGGACAGGCTGTGGCGATTGTCGGCCTGAGCGGGGCGGGCAAGACGACGCTCGTGAACCTGGTGCCGCGTTTCTACGATGTCAGCGGCGGAAGCATCCTGATCGACGGCATCGACGTTCGCGACGTGACGCTGGCGTCTCTCCGATCGCACATCGGGATCGTCACGCAGGACACCGTCCTGTTCGACGAAACGATCGGCAGCAACATCGCGTACGGCACGCCTGACGCGTCGAGGGACGAGTTGGAGGCCGCGGCGCGCGCCGCCCACGCGCACGAGTTCATCGTGACGCTGCCCGATCAGTACGAGACCCGGATTGGGGAGCGCGGGCAGAAGCTGTCGGGCGGCCAGCGCCAGCGCATCGCCATCGCCCGGGCGCTGCTCCGGAACTCGCCCATCCTGATCCTGGACGAGGCGACCTCGTCGCTCGACGCGGAGTCGGAGCTGCTCGTCCAGGACGCCCTGCACACGTTGATGCGGAACCGCACGTCGTTCGTCATCGCGCACCGGCTGTCCACGGTGCGCCGGGCGGATGCGATCATCGTGATCGAGCGCGGACGGATCGCGGAAGTCGGGCGCCACGACGAGCTGCTCGCGCGCCCGGGCGGCGTGTACGCGAAGCTCTACTCGTTGCAGATCTTCGCGGCGCGCGCCGGCGAGGGCGCGCCGGCCGGCGACCGGATTCCAACAGTCTCATGATCAAGAGCATGACGGGGTTTGCCTCGCTGACGCGAGATGACGAGGCGGCGACCATTGCGGTGACGATACGCTCGGTCAACCACAAGTTCCTCGACCTGCAGCTGCGGATTCCGCCGTCGCTCGCGGCGGTCGAAGGCCGCCTCCGAGCGCTGGTGCAGAGGCATGTGGGGCGCGGGCGCGTCGAGGTGGCCGTCAATGTGCAGCAGCGCCGGGCGCCCACGCTCGAGGTGGACTTGAACGAGGCGTTTCTCGATGCGCTTGGCGGCGCGCTCGACCGCGCACGCGAGCGCGGCTACGTCGCCGGCCCCATGACGCCAGGCGATCTCCTCCGATTCCCTCAGGCGCTGTCCATCCGCGAGCGTGCGGAAGAGGGGCCGGGAGAGGATGACCGGCTGGCGGCGCGGGTGGAGGAGGCCGTGGGAGAGGCGCTCGGCGAGCTGGACACCATGCGCCTGCGCGAAGGTGGATACCTCCGGACCGACCTCGACACGCGGCGCGCCACGCTCGGCGAGCTGTTCGAACGGGCCGCCGCGGCGGCAGACGAAGGCATGGCCGGGCTGCAGCTTCGCCTGCAGGAGCGCGTGCGCGAGCTGCGGGCCGATGCGCTCGCGGATGAGGGCGCCATCGCGCAGGAGATCGCGAAGTTCGTCGGGCGTTCGGACATCACCGAAGAGGTCGTGCGTTTCAGAGGACACCTCGAGCACTGGCGCGCGCTGTCTGACGGGCCGGAAGCCTGTGGCCGCAAGCTCGATTTCCTGCTCCAGGAAATGAACCGCGAAGTGAACACCGTCGGCTCGAAGGCTGAGGGATCTGCCGTGTCGGAAGTCGTCGTGTCGCTCAAGGCGGAGCTCGAGAAGGTCCGGGAACAGGTGCAGAATGTCGAGTAACTCCCCGCAGCGGCGGGGACTCCTGTTTGTCGTCTCGGCGCCGTCGGGTACGGGGAAAACGACGGTGGCCGAGCGTCTCGTGCAGGTCGTCCCGGATCTGTCGCTCTCGCGGTCGTATACCTCCCGCGCCGCCCGGCCCGGGGAGACGCACGGCATCGACTATAATTTCATTACACGCGCAGTCTTCGACGAGATGATCGCCGCCGAGGCGTTTCTGGAGTGGGCGGACGTCTTCGGCAATCTCTACGGAACCTGTGCGGCGGACTCGGAGCACGACCTCGCCGGGGGCCGGGACCTGGTGCTCGTCATCGACGTGCAGGGGGCCCGGCAGGTGCGGGTTCGTTGCCCCGGGACGGTCGGCGTATTCGTGCTGCCGCCGTCGTTCGCGGTGCTCGAACGGAGATTGCGCGGCCGCAGCAAGGACACTGAAGAGGCGATACAGCGGCGGCTGCAGACGGCTCGCGACGAAGTCGCCGCATTCACCGAATACGACTACGTCGTGGTCAACGACGAGCTCGAGGCGTGCGTCGACCGCGTGCGCGCGATCGTGCTCGCCGAACGCAACCGCCTCCGCTCGGCGCGCCGGGCGGCCGAAGGCATCGTCGGGACGTTTACGCTCGATTCGATTTCTCGAAAGGACTGATCGCGATGGTCGAGACACCCGAAGCGCCCAACAGGTTAGGGATTGAGCGGCCGGCGATTAGGGATTAGGGATGAAGGATTAAGGATTGCCCCATGTCACTCATCGCGCTGGGCGTTACCGGCGGAATCGGCGCGTATAAGGCCGTGGAGGTCGCGCGCGGGTTGCAGAAGCGCGGCCACGATGTCGTGGCCGTGATGACGCGATCGGCGCGCACGTTCGTCGGCGAGGTCACATTCGAGGCGATTACACGCCGCCCCGTCATTACCGATCAGTACGCCCGCGGCATGAACGCGGACATCGAGCACATCGCGCTGGCGACCGACATCGGGCTGTTGCTGGTGGCGCCCGCGACCGCCAACATTATCGGCAAGTTCGCGAACGGCATTGCGGACGATTTCCTGTCGTCGCTGTACCTGGCAACGAGGGCGCCCGTGCTCATGGCGCCGGCGATGAACACCAACATGCTCGAGCACGACGCCGTGCGCCGCAATCTGGCCACACTGTCCGCGCGCGGCGTGCGCTTCGTCGATCCGGGGCAGGGCTATCTGGCGTGTGGGTGGATTGGAAAGGGACGGCTCGCCGAACCGGAGGAGATTGTGGAGGCGGCGGGCTTCGTGCTGCAGCCGCGCGGGTCGCTCCTCGGGCGGCTGGTGGTCGTGACGGCGGGACCGACCCTCGAGGATATCGACGCCGTTCGCTATATCGGTAATCGCTCGAGCGGCCGGATGGGCTATGCCATCGCGGCCGAGGCCGCGCGCCGCGGAGCTCGGGTGGTGCTCGTCTCGGGGCCCTCGCAGCTGTCGCCGCCCGCCGGTGTCGAAGTCGTGTCCGTGCGCAGTGCCGGCGAGATGCGGGCGGCCGTCCAGCGCCACGCGGCCGACAGCGACGTCGTCGTCATGGCGGCCGCGGTTGCCGACTACACCCCGGACCGGGGGCGGGCCGCCGGGAAGATTGAAAAATCGGAGGCGCCGCTCGATTTGCGGCTCGTGCGCACACCCGATATTCTCGCCGAGCTTGGACGCGCGCGCGGCAGTGCGAGCAGGCCCGTGCTCGTGGGCTTCGCTGCGGAAAGCGGCGATCCCGTCGCGCGCGGCCGCGAGAAACTGCTCCGCAAGCAGGTGGACTTCATCGTGGCCAACGACATCTCGCGCGAGGATGCCGGGTTCGATGTGGAGACCAACGCCGTCACGATTATCAGCCGGGACGACGAAGAGTCGATCGCGCTCGCGCCCAAGACGGAGATCGCCGTTCAAATCCTCAACCGCGCCGAGGCATGGCTCGCGCGCGCCCTCTCCGCACCCTGAGTGAGCCCTTTTTGATGAATCAACTCGCGGAACACCTTCGCTTCTACAAGGAACTGGGTGTCACGGGCGTGAGCCGGGATGCGAAATGGCGCCGGCGCGACGAGAGGGAGACCGCGGCCCCGGCGCTCGAAGCGGTGCCCGTCACCCTTTCGCGATCGGCCACGGAAGCACTGACGGCGATCCGCGACGATATCGGCGACTGCACGCGCTGCAAGCTGCACACGCAGGGCCGCACGCAGATTGTCTTCGGGGTTGGCAACCCTGCCGCCGACCTGATGTTCGTCGGCGAGGCGCCTGGTGCGGACGAAGACACCCAGGGGATTCCCTTTGTCGGGCGCGCCGGACAGCTGCTGACGAAGATGATCGAAGCGATGGGGCTCGGCCGCGACGAGGTCTACATCGCCAACGTCCTCAAGTGCCGTCCGCCGGGGAACCGGAATCCAGAGCCGGACGAAATCGAGACCTGCGAGCCGTTTCTCTTCCGGCAGCTCGCATCCGTCCAGCCGAAGGTCGTGATTGCCCTGGGCGCCTTCGCCGCCCGCACGCTGCTCAAGACCGGCGACCCCATCTCGCGCCTCCGGGGCCGCGTGTACGACTACCGCGGCGCCAAGCTGATCCCGACCTTTCATCCGTCGTTTCTGCTGCGGAGTCCAGGCTACAAGCGGGAGGCGTGGGAGGATCTGAAGAAGGCGCTCGCCCTCCTCGGCCGCGAGCTGCCCGCCGCCGCACCCGCCACACCCGAGTAGGCGCCAATGCGCCTCATTCAGGTCGCCGTTCCGGTTCCCCAGCTTGACACTCTCACGTACGCGGTGCCGCCGGAGTTCCCAGACCCCGTCCCCGGCGCGCGCGTCCTGGTTCCGTTGGGAAAGCGGACGCTCACGGGCATTGTCGTCGGTGAATCACCCCACGACGCGAGCCGCGACTCGATCAAGTCCATCCTGGACATCCTGGACGACATCCCGTTTCTGCCGGCGGACGTCGTGTCCCTCGTGTCGTGGGTCGCGGATTACTACGCGTGCGGAGCGGGTGAAGCCATCGCGGCCGCGATGCCGCCTCGGGCGTGGATCGAAAGCGAGCGGCACGCGCAGATCACCGAGACGGGCCACGCGCGGCTCCTCACCGAGCGCGGCCTGCGTCGTCAGATGCTGGACGCGCTCGACGGCGACAAGCCGGTCCGCGTGGAGTCGATCGTGGGCAAGACCGGCGGCCATGCGTCGTTGCTCTCACTCGAACGCGACGAGCTCGTGACCATCACGCAGCCCCTGAAAGGCACGGCGTCGGCGTATCGCACGGTGCGCGTCGCGACATTGACCGCACAGGGCCACGACAGTGCGGATCTGAAACTGGGCGCTCGGCAGCAGGAGGCGCTCGCGCTGTTGAAGGCGGCCCCTGACGGCATCGACGCGACTGAGCTCGCCGGGCGGGGTATCAGCGCCACGACCCTCGCGCGTCTGTCTGACCTCGGGCTGCTATCGTTGTCGCGCCGCCGCGTCGAACGCGATCCGTTTGAACAGGGCGCGGTCACCTCCGTGCCGGCGCGCCAGAATCTCGTGCTGACCGACGAACAGTCGGCCGCCTTCGTGCGGCTGACGTCGATGGCCGCCGAGAACAGATTTCGCACCGTCGTGCTGCACGGCGTGACCGGCAGCGGCAAGACCGAACTCTACCTGCGGCTTGCCGACGCCGTCCGCAAGAGCGGCCGCGGCGTATTGATGCTGGTGCCGGAAATCGCGCTGACGCCGGCCGTTGCCGCGATCTTTCGATCGACCTTCGGCGACCGCGTCGCCATCCAGCACAGCGGCCTGTCCGGCGGCGAACGTCACGATCAATGGCAACGCATCCGCCGCGGTGACGTGGACGTGGTTGTCGGCACCCGCTCCGCGGTCTTTTCGCCCGTGCGGTCGGTCGGTCTCGTCATCGTGGACGAAGAGCACGACGGATCGTACAAGCAGGAAGAAAGTCCGCGCTATCACGGACGAGACGTTGCCGTCGTCCGCGGAAGCCAGGCCGGCGCGCTCGTCGTGCTGGGCTCGGCGACCCCGTCGATGGAAAGCTTCCACAACGCGCAGAGCGGCCGGTACGAGCTGCTGACGCTGGAGAGACGCGTGCTGGATCGTCCGATGGCGTCGGTCCGAATCGTGGATATGCGCGAGGAGTACGCGGCGTCGGGTCCCGGCGTGATCCTGAGCGCCCCCTTATGCGACGGACTGTCGGAGCGGCTGGCGCGGCGCGAGCAGTCGATCGTGTTGCTGAACCGGCGGGGCTTTGCGACGTCCGTCTTCTGCCGGCAGTGTGCGTCCACGCTGGAGTGTCCCAACTGCAGCGTCTCTCTCACGGTGCACAAGGCGGCCAGGCGCGCGAGATGCCACTACTGCAACTACGCGATGGGCATTCCGAACGCCTGCGTGCACTGCGCGGGGCCGTATCTCGAACAAGTCGGATTCGGAACCGAGCGGGTGGAAGCGGAGATTCTTGAAAAGTATCCGGGCGTCCGCGTGGCCAGGGTGGACCGCGACACGATTCGCAAGCGCGGTGCGATTGCGGCGTTGCTGGCGAGGTTTGCCGCCGGAGAGATCGACGTGCTCGTCGGCACGCAGATGATTGCGAAGGGGCACGACTTTCCGCGCGTCACGCTGGTCGGCGTCATTTCTGCGGACGTCGGGCTCGGGATCGCGGACTTTCGCGCGGCCGAGCGCACGTTTCAACTGCTGACGCAGGTGGCGGGCCGCTCCGGACGAGGGGAGATTCAGGGCGAAGCCATCGTGCAGACGCTCTACCCGAAGCATTACAGCATCAGACACGCATGCCGGCAGGATTACCCCGCGTTCTACCAGGACGAGATCGCGTTTCGCCGCGGAATGAAGTATCCGCCCACGGTCGCGCTCATCAACACCATCGTGAAGGCGCGGACGCGCGAAGGGGCCATGGACGATGCGGGGGAGCTGGTGAACGCGCTTCGGGTCGAGGGAGAACCGTATCGCGTGCTCGGGCCGGCGCCGGCGCCGCTCAGTCGGCTGAAGGGGGAATACCGCGCGCAGTTTTTCATCAAGGGATCGAATCGCCCGGCGATGAGGCAGGCGCTTCAGGCGGTGTTGTCGTCGCGCCCTGAGATCCGCCGGAGGACGGTCGTCGATGTGGATCCGATGAGCGTGTTGTGATGTCGTTTGGCGGCCGGCCGAGATCGTAGGGCTCGAGCGGTGCTGGGATGAAGCAGAGAACCAGGATCACCGCGGCGAAGCCTGCGACGATCCACCGGCTCCTCGGCAGCGGCTCGTACTCGTTCATCACGGGAGGATGTGACGGCCCGAGGACCTTGAGCATCAGGATCATGACAATCGTCATCACGAGCCAGCTCCAGGAGATGAACGTCATCCCGATCGCGGCCAGCACGGTCCCAATCGAAATCCAGCGCGAGGAGCGCCCGAGCATCGCATGCGTGAGGTGGCCGCCGTCGAACTGACCGAACGGCAGCAGGTTCCACGATGTCGCCAGCATGCCGAACCACGAGGCCAGGACGATCGGGTGCAGGTTCAGGGTGAACCCGTCGGGAACAGCGCCGAACATCAGGTGCGTCGCCCACTTGAAGAGCAGCGGCTCGCCGAGTGAAAAGCCGGACCCGGCTGTGGGCTCTGGCACGACGTAGGAAAGGCTCAACCCGTAGAAAAGCGCCGGGACCAGGACCACGAAGCCCGCGATGGGCCCCGCAACCCCGATGTCGAACAACACTGTGCGGGTGGGAAACCGGTCGCGGATCTTGATCACCGCCCCGAGTGTGCCAATGAGGGACAGCATCGGAATGAAATAGGGCAGCGTCGCATCGACGTTGTAGCGACGGCAGTACAGGTAGTGGCCCATCTCGTGCGCGCCGAGGATGCCGATGATGGTGCAGCTGTACCAGAGACCTTGAAGAATCAACGTGACGGAATCTCCCGGCACGGGCTTCGTGTCAAACTCCGAGAGATACGCGGCATAATCGAGAGCGCCGACCGCCGTCGTGCTCATCAGCGTCAGCAGCAGCAGCAGGGCGTGCAACCAGAGCCGGCTCTGGAACTTGCGAGGTTCGGGAGGCAGCACGAAGGAGGCGTCGAACGGTTCGATCGGGAACGCGGTTCCGGGATAGCCCGGATCGTCGGCAGGAAACGGCAATTACCCTCCGATGTTCTGGAGATCCTTGCCGGGCTTGAAACGGATTGTGCGCCCGGGCGGGATGCGCACCTCCTTGCCGGTCCGTGGGTTACGGCCAATCCCGCGCTTGCGGGGCTTGACCTGGAACACACCGAAGCCGCGCAGCTCGATCCGCTCGCCACGCTGCATGGACAGGCGCATCGCGTCGAAGACGGCATCGACCGCTACCTCGGCTTTGACCTTGGTAATGTCGGCCACCTTGGACACCTCGTTGACGATGTCAACCTTGATCATGCTTAGGCGCTCCTGGGGATTTGTAACTACTATAAATATAGACACTTACGCTGTCAAGCCGTGAGCTAAATAGAACTTTCGCATGCCACACAAACGCCCGTCCAGAGGCCCCAACGTCGTGCTGGTTGGCCGCCCGAACGTCGGAAAATCCACGCTGTTCAACCGGATCACCAACTCCAGGCGGTCGATTGTCACGGCTATTGCCGGGACCACTCGCGACGTGATCTCGCAGCCCGCTGAGTGGCAGGGGGTTACGTTCACGCTGGTCGATACCGGCGGCATGTTCGGGGCGAGCGAAGACCCTCTGCACGAACTGGTCGTGATCGCCGGGCGGCGCGCGCTTGAAACCGCGGAGGTCATTGTTTTTCTTGTAGATGGGCGCGAGGGACCGCTGCCAGGCGACCAGGAAATTGCCGAGCGGCTGCGCGTGGCAAACGTGCCGGTCCTGATGGCGGTCAACAAGACCGACGACAAGCGGGCGCGGGGCCGGGCGGTGGAGTTCTACAAGCTCGGATTCGAGCCGGTCGTTGAGATCGCGGCCGAACACGCCGACGGGGTTGGCGACCTGCTGGACGAGGTGATCGCGCGGTTGCCAGCCGGACGCGCCGCGGGGAGCTCGCCGGACGCGCCCGAGGAGACGGCCGTGGCGATCGTGGGCCGCCCGAACGTGGGCAAGTCGTCGCTGTTGAATCGTTTGCTGCACGAGGAGCGGTCGATCGTCAGCGAGTTCCCGGGGACGACGCGCGACACGGTGGATGCCGTGCTCAAGTGGCACCACCGCACGTTCCGCATTGTCGATACGGCGGGGATCAGGCGTGCGGGGCGCGTGGCGCGCAACGATCAGCTCGAGTCGCTGAGCGTTCTGGTCGCCAAGCGCGCGATCGACAAGGCGGACGTGGCGGTGCTGGTCGTCGATTCCACCGAAGGCGCCACCGATCAGGACGCGACGATCGCCGGGATAGCGGAGAAGGCAGGCTGCGGCATCATCATCGTCGCCAACAAGTGGGATCTGATGAAGGGGCGGGGCACGAATTTTTCGAAGACGTTCGACGACAAGCTCCGGCAGCAGACGAAGTTCCTCGACTACGCTCCGATCCTTCACATATCGGCGATGACGGGTGAGCGGACGGCGAAAGTGCTCGAGACGATTGACCGGGTCGCCGAGGCGCGCGTGAAGCGCATCCCGACCGCCGAGTTGAACCGCTTCTTCGCCACCGTCACCGCGGAAAATCCTCCCGCAAGCCCGGGCCGCCGCCGGGTGCGCATCATGTACGCGACGCAGCGCGGCGTCGCGCCGCCGACGTTCGTCCTGTTCACCAACGTCGCGACGGAGTTCCATTTTTCCTACGAGCGCTTTCTCGTGAACCGGCTGCGGGAAACCTTCGGCCTGGAGGGAAGCCCGATACGGTT
>JANNHC010000208.1:0-3004 GCA_031404215.1 Acidobacteriota bacterium | reverse complement strand
TTGAAAGCGCTCGGCCTGGACCGGGCTGAGATCAAAGACTTTCTGGTGGAATCCGACATTAATGGACTGTGGGAGCGGGTCCGGACGGACGACGACTTTGTGAGGCGACTGAAGCTCGAGGCGCTGCGCGAGACGCTCATGCTTGGCTACCCGAGCTACATCCTCGCGCTCGCGATGGGCGCCGGCAAGACGATCCTCATCGGGTCCATCGTGGCCTCCGAGTTCGCGATGGCGCTGGAATACCCCGACGCCAACTTTGTACAGAACGCGCTCGTATTCGCCCCAGGCAAGACCATCGTCGAGTCGCTGCGCGAGCTGTCGCAAACACCGTACGACCGGATCCTGCCGCCTCGCTTCTACAAGCGCTTCGCGGCATCGGTGAAGCTCACGTTTACCCGCGACGGCGAGAAGACGCTGCCGGTCATCCCGGGCTCCCTGTTCAATGTGGTGGTCACCAACACCGAGAAGATCCGTATCCAGAAGGAGACGATACGAAAATCGGACCTCGGGCTGTTTGCCGGCGCCAACGAAGACGCCGCCAAGAGTGAGGTCGCGAACCTGCGCCTGCAGGCGATCGCCAGCCTCCCGCACCTTGCGGTCTTCTCGGACGAGGCTCACCACACCTACGGACAGTCCCTTGACTCGGGCCTGAAGAAGGTTCGCAAGACCGTGGATTACCTGGCCGCGGCGACCAACCTCATCTGCGTAGTCAAAACCACCGGCACTCCCTACTTCCAACGACAACCACTTCGCGACGTCGTGATTTGGTACGGCCTTTCGGAAGGGATCCGGGACAACATCCTGAAGGACGTCTCCGGCAACATTCAGGGCTACGAGTTCTCGGGAGATCCTGCCGCCTACGTGGCACACGTTATTGAAAATTTTTTCGGCACGTACGGGTCCGTGACCCTGCCGAACGGCGCGCCAGCAAAGCTGGCGGTCTACTTTCCACAAACGGACGACCTCCGCGATCTGCGGCCGGCAATCGATCGTGCGCTGGCGAACGTCGGTCAGAGCCCGGCCGTCGTGCTGGTCAACACGTCCGATGAGAGCCAGACGAAAGCGGCGGACGTTGATGCATTCAACCGGTTGAACGACCCTGCTGCGCCGCATCGCGTGATCCTGCTCGTCAACAAGGGGACCGAAGGGTGGAACTGCCCGAGCCTGTTCGCGTGCGCGCTCGCGCGCAAGCTCAAGGCTTCGAACAACTTCGTGCTGCAGGCGGCGACCAGGTGCCTGCGCCAGGTGCCCGGCAACGAGTTCAAGGCGCGCATCTATCTGTCGACTGAGAACTATGGCGTGCTGGACCGCCAGCTGCAGGAGACGTACGGGACCACACTCGGCGAGCTGAACCTGGAACACCAGGATGCGCAGCGCGCGCGTGTCGTGCTGCGAAAGCTCAACGTGCCACCGCTTGTGGTCACGCGCATCGTGCGGTCGGTGGTGGCACAGGAGAAGGACGAGAACCGGATGCCGTCCCCCTTGCAGCGGCCGGCAGCGACCAGCGGGCGCACGCTGCGAATGACGACCTACTCGCCGTCCGAAAGCGCGGCGTCATCGCGGCTGCTCCGTCCGACCGGCGACGCCGTCGAAATCCAGATCGACGCTGAGAGCATGGGCGTTTACGAGGCGGCTACGGACCTCGCGGCGCGGTACAGAGTGGACGGCTTGGCGCTCGCGCAGGAACTGCGCGCCCTGTACGGTGCGGAGATCCCGGAGGGCGATCTGGAGTCGCTCGCGACCCAGGTTGAAAGCCGCGGCCGAGAGTACGAGATTCGCGAAGAACGCGTTGAGCACGCGCTGGCTCTCGTCAAGCCGGAGGGATTTCAGAAGGAACACGACGCGTCGGGCGCAGCGGTCTACACGGCCGAGATTGTCTACCCCAAGGATCGCGAGAAGTATCTGGTGTCGTGGGACATGGTACGCGAGCGAAATCCGAAGGATCTGGGGTTCCTCTACTCGCCCATCCGCTTTGCCTCCCGGCCTGAGCGCAATTTTTTCGAGCAGATCCTCGGCGAGCTGAATCTTACCGCCGTGGATGTGGAGGACTTTTTCTTCACCGGCGGACTGACCGACCCCGCCAAGAGCGATTTCTTCGTCGAATACCGAGACGACAAAGGAAAGCGGCGGCGGTACACACCGGACTTCCTCATCCGCAAGCGCGCGCCGCGCGGACGCAAGCGCGGTTCCGGAAAAGTGTTCATCGTCGAGATCAAGAGCGAGGACAAGCGCGACCACAAGATCGACGGCGAGAACGGCGCCAAGGCGATGGAGCTCCGGCGATGGGAAGGGCTGAATCCGGACCGCCTCAAGTATCAGATGCTTTTCACCTCCAGGGACATGGTCGCGAACGATCAGCTCGCGGATGTTCGGCGCTTCGCCGCCGAGCCCATTCGCCCCCTCCCGGTGGCGTTCGACCAGGAACAGCTCAGCGATTTCTGCCGCCGCTGGAAGATTCGGAAGCTCGAATTGTTCGGATCAGTCCTGACGCCGGAGTTCGGCCCTGACAGCGACGTGGACTTTCTTGCGACCTTCGAGCCTGACGCGGGGTGGACGTTGTTCGACGAGGTGACCATGCAGGAGGATCTGGCGGGCATTGTGGGCCGGCGAGTCGATCTCGTCAGCCGGCGCGCCGTCGAGCGAAGCTCCAACTGGATTCGGCGTCGATCGATCCTCGAGGGAGCGGAACAGATACATGGTGCGTGACGACGCGCATGTGCTGGACATGCTGCGCGCCACACGGCTCGCGCTCGAGTTCAGCGCCGGAATGGACGTGGACGGCTTCCTCCTCGATACTAAGACGCAATCGGCGGTTCTTCATCAGCTCACGGTCCTCGGAGAGGCTGCCAAGCGCGTCAGCGCGGCCTTCAGGACCGAGCACCCCGGAATCCCGTGGCGACAGCGCAGGTCACCGCGTTCCCCGCCCAGCACATCGAAACGTTCGATCCGCAGCAGACACTCACCTCCGGCGCGGATGCACCCGCTTGGAAAGATTGGCCGGCGC
>JANNHC010000207.1:0-3631 GCA_031404215.1 Acidobacteriota bacterium | reverse complement strand
CTTCGCGTCAACTTGTCGCAAACCCGAAGAATCGCGTGTTCGTGCTGTTTCTCGATACCCCGCACGTCTCCGTTGAGGGCTCCTGGCACGCCCGCGAGCCGTTGATCCGGATGATCGATCGCGTGCTCGGACCAGACGATCTCGTCGGCGTCATGACGCCCAGGATGTCGGCGTCCGATGTGGTGCTGGCGCGCAAAACGCGAGTCCTCGCCGACGGTCTGCGCAACATCTGGCCGTGGGGGGCACGCCATACGCTTCAGAACGATGAGCGGGAACGTCAATACGAGGCCTGCTACCCCATGACGATGCAGGCCGGAGTGGTCGCCGAGATGATCCGGCGGAAGCGCGAACGGTCCACGCTCGACTCCCTGAACGAACTAGTGCTCTACCTCCGGGACTTGCGCGAGGAGCGGAAGGCGATCGTGACGGTTTCGGAAGGCTGGCTGCTGTATCGTCCAAACCCCGACCTCACCCGAGTGAGAGAAGACAAATCGACCGGCAGCCGGGAGCCGATCCCGGGGCCGGATCCGATTTCTGTCGGACCCGACGGGCGCATCACCACCAAGTCGAGAAATTCGGTCGGGAATACGCTCGACAAGACTCAGTGCGACAGCGAACGGAATTACCTGTCCCAGATCGACAACGCACAGTATTTTCGCGAGATCATGGGTGAGGCCAATCGCGGCAACGCCACGTTCTATACCGTGGACCCGCGCGGCTTGCCGGTGTTCGACACCCCCATCAATGCGAACGTGCCAATCGCGGCGGACTTTGCGATGCTACGCACCCGCCTCGAATCGCTTCGCACGCTGGCGGACAATACCGACGGCATCGCCGTACTGAACAACAACGACCTCGACGTCGGCCTGAAGCGAATCTCCAACGATCTGTCGTCGTACTACCTGCTTGGCTACTATTCGACGAATGGCAAGCTCGACGGACGGTTCCATACCATCAAGGTAAACGTGAAGCGTCCTGGTGTGGACGTGCGCGCGCGCAAAGGATACAAGTCGGCGACCGAGGCAGAGGTCGCGGCCGCCCGCCTGGCGGCGGCCGCCCCGGTGCCGCCGGCGGTCGCCGCGGTGACCTCCGCGATGTCGGCGTTATCACGTCTTCGCCCGGACTCGCGCTTCAGCATGAACGCGGTCCCCATTCAGGACCCCGGATCGAAGACCATCGCCACCGTATGGATCGCGGGTGAACTGCCGGCCGGCCCCCTCGGTACGGCGTGGACGAAGGGCGGCACGGTCACACTCGACCTCAAGGCCGGAAGCACGACGACGAGAGCACAGGTGACGTTGGCCGCGGGTGAACGCGCGTTTGCGATCCCGGTGAAGTTGACGAGTCCCGTCGCCTCCGGTGCTCTTGATGTGCGCGCAACGCTGGAGAGCAGCGATCCGTCGGCCGAGCGCTTCAGCGACATCCTGAAGCTCGATCTGTCCTCCACGATCGGACAGCCGATGCTCTTCCGGCGCGGCCTGTCCACCGGCAATCGCTTTCTGCCGGCCGCGAGCTTTCAATTCAGCCGAACGGAGCGCATGCGCCTGGAATTCCCTGCCGGCACGGCCGTCGCGCCGGCTGAGGGGCGTCTGCTCGACAAGGCAGGTGAGCCGTTAGCCGTTCCCGTCACCGTCGGGGAACGGACCGACGCGCAAACGGGGCAGCGCTGGGTCACAGCCGATATTACGCTCGCCGCGCTGAGTGCGGGCGACTACGTCGTCGAGGTGTCGATGGGGAGCAGCGGCAGCCGCCAGAAAGTGCTGACGGCGATACGCGTCACGCGATAGCGGGACAGGAGGCACGTCGACCTTTCTGAGGGGTTCACGATGGCCAAGACCAACTTCAAGTCTGTGGACGAGTACATCGCCTCGCAGTCCGAGGCCGGGCAAGGCGTACTCAAGCGCGTGCGGAGCGCCATCCGCAAGGGCGTGCCAGGAGCCGAGGAAGTGATCTCGTACGGGATCCCCACGTTCAAGCTGAACGGTCGCCCCGTGGTCTATTTCGGCGGGTGGAGCCGGCATTACTCTCTTTACCCCTCCACCGATCGCGTCGTCGCGGCGTTCAAGGACGACCTTGCACCGTTCGAGATTAGCAAGGGCACGATCCGCTTCCCGCTCTCCGAGCCCGTCCCCGTGAAGTTGATCGAAGGCATCGCGAAGTTCCGCGCGAAGGAAGTCGCCGAGCGCGAGAAGGGGAGGGCAGCCGCTCCGAAGAAGCGCGCGTCTTAGAGGCACCTCCGTCACGGGCGAATGGTTCGACCTGCTCGGAGTACGTGCTCGCGCCGGCCGACTGTTGACGACCGCTGATGACCACGTGGGCGCGCCGCACGTCGTGGTGCTGTCGAGTGGTCTGGCCGGACGTCTGTTCGGCAACGTGAGCGACGCCGTCGGGCGTCGGGTGCGCCTTCAGGAAACCGCGTTCACCGTCGTCGGCGTCACGCCGTCATCGCGCTCTTCGTCGCTTTCGTGGCGACGCTGTTGCCGACACGGTTGGCTGCGCGCACAGATCCACTGCTGGTTCTGCGCAGCGAATAAGGCCGCTGCGCGTTGGAGGATTCATGATTCGAAAGATAGCCTACTGGGGCAGCACCGCGATTGTTGCAGTGATGCTGCTGTTTGCTCTGAGCTACCTCACCGGCAGTGAGCAGGTGGTTTCCGGATTCGCCAAAGCCGGCTACCCGCAGCACCTCCGGATCGTTCTCGGGATTGCCAAGCCGGCGGCGGCTATCGTCCTGCTGTTGCCAGGGTTTGCTTTGGTGAAGGAATGGGCCTACGCGGGCGTCGCATTCACGTGGGCCATGGCGGTCATCGCCCACTACTCGTCGGGAGACGGGGTGCAGATATGGAGCGTGCCGCTTGCGCTCCTGGTGGTTCTGATCGTCTCCTATGTGACCAGGCCTCCAAGCCGCCGATTGATTTCCGGCAGTCCGTTTGGTTGGTGACAGCCCATGAGCCCAACACCAACAAGGAGAGAACCGGCAAAATGGCGGCCACGCTGGTATTCAGTGAACGCATCAGCACTTGATTCATCGAGATATTGGTGATGTCGCCATATGACACTCGAGAGGCAGAATATCTCTTTGTATTTTCGTGAACTTTGTCAAACACAACTATGGTGTCGTACAACGAGAATCCAAGGATTGTGAGAAACGCAATCACGGTGGCTGGTGTTACCGAAAACCCAGTGACGGAATAAATACCGACGCTTAATAAAACGTCATGAGCCATGGCGGCGATTGCCGAGAGCGCCATTTTCCATTCGAATCGCCAAGCGATGTACAGCGAGACCACCCCAAAAAAGATGATCAATGCCCGCAATGCCTTTTCGGTGATCGTCCGGCCCCCAAGACGAACTCACGGCGGCAACACTTACGTCTTGAGCCGTAACGCCAGCCGCGGCAGCAAGTTCGTCTTGAACCTTCGTCTGTACTTCTGGTGTTTGTTCAGCAACCTGAAGGCGAATGCTTTGACCCGCATTTCCATTCAGCGTTTGAATCTTGGCGCCCGTGGTCGGAATCCCATTGTCTTCCAAAACCGCTCGCGCCTGATCGATGGTCAGATTTGTGGATGGAACTTCCCATGCAACACCTCCTTCAAAATCAATCCCGAGATTCAATCCACGGTTGTATAGC
>JANNHC010000206.1:0-9107 GCA_031404215.1 Acidobacteriota bacterium | reverse complement strand
ATATTTCCGAAACACCGCCTCGAGGTTTGCCGGCTTCGCCGTGCGGAGCCGCGCCCAGAGATCACCGACGTCACGAAAGCGCGCCGGCGCGGTCGTGATGGAGAAGTCCCTCGGATCCACGTCGTCTTCCACTTCCTTCCACGTCAGCGGCGTTGACACGCCCGCGAACTCGCTCGCTCGCGCGCTGTACGCCGTCGCCAACGTCTTTCCCAGGATGTTCTGCAAGTAGTCCACATAGACGGTTCCGCGGGGCCGTGCCCTCACGGTGCGCTCGACCGTCGCCACTTTCGGGTGGCGGGACGCAATCACGGTGGCGACAATCTGACAGAACAGCTGCCCGGATTCGTACGACGTTCCGGGAGGCAGCGGAATGTAGACGTGCAGGCCGCTCGCCCCTGACGTCTTCGGCACGGCGGGCACGCGCAGCGTCTCGAGCTCGTCGTGCACCCAGCGGGCCACGTCGAGCACCCGCGCGAACGGCGTGTCGTCGCCTGGATCGAGGTCGATGGCCACGTAGTCGGCGTCGAGCGTTGATTGCACCCGGGAAAACCAGGGATCCTGTGAGATGGCCGCAATCTGCGTCATGTAGAGCAGCGTGATCAGCGATCCGCCGATGAACCGCCGCGCATCAGGCTCTGAGATCGGATCAAGTTCGTCGGGCAGCGTCTCGATGCGCACGCCTGCGGGGGGCTTCTCCTGGCGCGATCGCTGCTGGTAAAACGCCACGCCGCCGACGCCGTTCGGAAACCGCTTCATCACGAGCGGCCGGTCGGCAACCGCCGGAAGAATCAGGGGGGACACCTCGGCGTAGTAGCGCAGGAGATCGCCCTTCGTGAGTTTGCCCGCGGGCCAGAAGATCTTGGACAGGTTCGTCACGCCGAGGCGCGAGCCGTCCGGCAGCTCGAGTACGCCGTCGCGCCGCGCATCCTCGAGCGCGCGAAGCTGCTCGATCACGGAAGAGGTGGCGTCCATCCTCGGCTGGGGCGCGATCTCCAGACCCAGCCTGCGTGCTGCCTTCGTGTCCGCGCCAGGCCCGGCCTTCGTCCTCCCGCGGGGCACGGCTTTCATCCTCTTGTGTGGCGCGGTCTTCAGACCGCGCCCGCGCGGCTTCTCCGTGCCCACCGTGTCTCGGTTGATCACTTCACCCCGCGACCTCTCTTCTCTCCGCACGTCCGCGGCCCGCTTATCATCCCGCAAGCCGAGGTACACCGGATGCCGCAGCTTGCCGTCAGCGGTCCACTCGGTGAACCGCACCTGCGCGACGAGGTCCGGCTGGACCCAGTGCGCCGGCTCGTTGGTTTTCACTCGGAAGGCGAACGGCGCCTTCGCGATCTCGCGAGGCTTCAGCAGCTTCCACACACGCTCGAGCTCCGCCTGATTGAACCCGGTCCCCGTGTGCCCGACGTATGTCAGCGCGCCGGTCGCCTCGTCGTGGACACCGAGTAGCAGCGCGCCAAAGTACTGTCGCGTCTGCCGCGGCTCCGTCCAGCCGCCGACCACGAACTCCTGCTCGTGGAGGACTTTCAGCTTCCGCCACGCGGGGCTGCGCCGGCCCGACTGATACGGCGCCGCGGCTTCCTTGACGATGAGTCCTTCCCAGCCTTCGCGAAGCGCGCGCTCGTGCAGCGCTCGTCCGTCCTTTGCAACCTGCTCGCTTACGCGCAGCGTGCCCGCCGTCCTTCGGCCGAGCCGCTGCACCAGCCGCGCCCGCCGTTCCACGAGCGCGAGTCCCCGCACATCGTCGTCGCCGTCGCGGAGCAGGTCGAACGCGATCATGGCGACCGGCTGCGCCTTGTCGATCTGCTCGACCTCGCGGGATCCCCTGAGATGAATGCGCGACTGCAGGCGCTGGAAGCCGGCCGGCCGCTCGTCTTCGTCGAGCGCCACGATCTCCGCGTCGAGGAGCAGGGGTCCGCGCAGCTTCGAGCGCACCGCGTCCAGCGCGCGGACGATGGAGGGGAATTGGGCGGTCTTGTCGTTGCCCAGTCGCGACCAGATGCGCACGCCGTCTCGGGACCGGCCGGGCGGCACGTGCACGAGCGCGCGTATCCCGTCGTACTTGGGCTCGTATAGAAGGCCCGAGCCGGCCAGCGGTGGATCGGCCAGCGTCGCGAGCATCGGGCGCACCGCCGCGGGTTCCTCACGCCACTTCATCAAAGGGCTCAGGGCTCAGGGTAACAAGGGCTCAGGGTACAGAGTGGAAGGCTTTAGTTAGCACCGACGACTGAGCGGTGTAGTATTGCGCACAACTGCACGATTCGACGCCTGATGCGCCTGAGCCTTGAGCCCTGGGCCTGCTTCGGCCGATAATCAGCCCGAAGGAGCGACGCATTATGGCTGCCCGTCCGACTTGGAAAGGTTTTCTCAAGATCAGTCTGGTCAACATCCCGGTGCGGGTGTTTCCCGCCACCGATTCGGCGGCCACGATCAGTTTCAATCAGCTTCATGCGGAGTGCCAGACACGGATCCAGCAGAAGCGATGGTGCCCGTCCTGCGAGCGCGAAGTGCCGATGTCGGAGATCGCGAAGGGCTACGAGTTCGAAAAGGGCCGCTACGTGGTGATGACGGAAGAGGATGTCGCGAAGGTGCGGCCGGAATCGACGAGAGTGATCGATCTCGTGCAGTTCACGGAGTCCGCCGCCATCGATCCGATCTACATCGAGCGCCCGTATTACCTGGCGCCTGACGGCGCGATGGCGACCGAGGCGTTTGCGGTGATTCGTGAAGGGATGAAGGGGATGGCTGGCATCGGGAAGCTCGCGCTCTACGGCCGCGAGTACCTCGTCGCCGTGCAGCCGCGCGAGAAGGGGCTCGTGATGTACACCATGCGCCACGCCAAGGAAGTGCGCAGCATGGACGCCATCGACGAGCTCACACACGTTCCCACGAAGGTGAAGCCTGAAGAGATCAAGCTGGCGAAACAGGTCATCGGCAACTTCGAATCGGACCTGAACCTGTCGGAATATCGCGACGAGTATCAGGACGAGCTGCAGCGGATCATTGACGCGAAGATTGCCGGAGAGGACATCGTCGCCACGGCGGAGGAGACGCCGCCGAAGGTGGTGAACCTGATGGACGCGTTGCGCCAGAGCCTGGACCGCGTCAGCACGGGTAAGAAGAAATCAGCGAAGGCGGAAATCGAGAAGCCCGTGAAAGCGGTCGCGAAAAAGCGCGCCGCGCGGTAGCGCGGCTCAACTCAACCCTGCGCGGTGTACTGGTCGAAAATCTGCTGACGCACCCACTGCGCGGTCGTGCCCTCGCCGCATTTGATTCGCAGCCGCCCCGGCCCGTGCGCGCCCTGGATGTCGATGCGCCACTGGCCGGGCTGCGCGTCAGGCGCAACTGTAAGGACTGCGCCGACCACCCCAAGCTCCCGGAGCGTGGCGCGGGCGATGCGCTCGACGTCGTGCTGGTCCACCCTACCCCCGTGAATGACTGCCTGTGTGAATGGAAGAGTTGGACGCATTTTGCGTCAGGCCGGTCGCCGCGTCAACCGTGACTTTCCGCCATCGTGCGGGGATGGAGGTGGCGGGATGGACGACGGGGTTCGACTGGTCCCCTGTCCCTCCGGTGTCCTTGCGTGCCTTCGGTGCTGAGTTCTGCTCCGGAAAGTAGACGAAGACTAGAACGCCACGACGATCGTCACCGACCCGTGACGTCCGGGTGCCCAGACCCAGCGGAGGCCCGCGCTGGACTGGTAGGCCTCGTTCAGAAGGTTGCGCATCGCGCCGCGGAGCTCCAGGTGCGGCGTGAAACGCCAACTTACGCCGGCGTCGGCGTTTGTGTAGCGCCGTGTCGGCACCTCGCTCGGCCCCGCCGCGTGGTGCGAGCCAATCGCCTTGATTCGAACGTACGACGCCACGCGTGTGCTTACGCCGTGCCGGACCGTGACGGACGCTGCAGCGGGCGCCACGTCGTCGAGCGGGGTGCCATCCACGCCGTCGTGACCGCGTGAAGCTTCCGCCGTCACCGCCAGAGCCAACCCGCGGGGCAGCGTCGCCTGCGCTTCGAGTTCCACGCCCCGCAGCTCCGCGCGACCCCGATTCCGGAAGAGAAACAACGTCGCCGGCGCGGCGTAGCGCTCGACGAGGTCCGTGATGCGGTAGTGGTAGCCCGCCGCACCGAGCCGAATTGGGCCGGCAACGTACCGCGCTGCGAGATCGAACTGCAGACTCGTTTCCGGCCTCAGGTCGGGATTGCCTTGGATGAATCCGCGACCGACCGGGCCGCGATAGAACCGATCCGAGAGGATCGGATCGCGGAACCCGCGGGCCACCTGCCCGGTCAGTGTCAGACGATCCGTCGGCGTCAGCGTTGCCGCGACGAGCCCTGCCAGCGCCGCGTTCGACACGGATCGATCGCCAAAGAACCCGCCCGCATTCGTGTTCCGAACGGCGTCCACGCGAAGCCCGCCGGAGATCCGAAACCCGCGCGCGACCTGCGCGTCGGTTTCGGCGAAGAGTCCTACGGCCGTTCGGCGCGCCGAATCGATCGACACGGTCGTGGTCTCCGACGTCACGGCGCCGGCCAGGTTGTACGCCTGCGTCGTGTCGAGCGCTTCGAGGCCGTAGCGTCCCTGGACGTCGGCGCCGACGTGCAGCCGCGCGCGGCCCACGACGCGCTCGCCGGTGAGCCGCAGCTGCACCTCACGGGATGAGAGATCCGCGCGCTCGACGCTTCGTGGTCGCGTCGGCGTGGGCAGCCGAACAGCGCGTCGAAGCGAAGGTTGCGGAATCCGCCGAGCGACGCGCGCTCGTACGACGCTGTCAGCCGATGCGAGTCCTCGAAGGGGCTGGTCGCGAGGATGACGTCGCTGTCACTGCGCGGCCGCCCGAGGGCGCGACCGAAGTCGCTCTGCCAGCCGATCGACCAGAGCGCCGCGCCGGTCACGTGTTCCCACCGTGCTCGCACTCCGCGATCCCGCCACCCCGAGTTCGTCACGACCCCAGCCGGCGCGTCGTAGTCGTCGAAGTCGCGCGCGCGCACGGCGACGAGGACGCCGCCCGATCCGTATCCCTTGGAAACCTCCAAGTCGCCGCGCACTTCCGGAACGCCGCCACCAGCGGTGCCCGCAAACCGCACGCGGACGGGCGTTCCGTAGTCAGGCCCGCGCGTGCGCGCGACGATCACGCCGCCGAAGGCGTCCGATCCGTAGGCGACGGATCCCGGGCCGCGAGCGACCTCAATCGTGCGAGCGACACCGGGATCGAGAAACGACGCGTTCGCGCCCGCGCGGCGCTCCGTCGACGCACGGCTGCCGTCGACCAGGATCAGCGTCCGGCCGCGCGCCAGTCCTCGAATGGCCGGTACGGCTGACTGGCCTTCCGAGATCGCACTCACGCCCGGGACGACGTCGAGCGTCTGGCTCAACGTCTGCGCATGGCGGAGTTCGAGGTCCCTGCTCGTGAGCAGCGTCGTCGATGCCGCCGGCGAGGCGTCGATCGCCGGCGCGGCGCCAGGGACGGTGACGAACTGACTGACCGCGGCGTCGATGGCCAGCGTGAGTTCCCGCCCGGCGTCGAGGGTCGTGAGCCGGATCGGCCGGGCGACACGGCCATCGGGCAGCACGGCGATCACCTCGATCGGCAGTAGCGGAGTGATCGGCCACATAAATCGTCCGGCCTTGTCCGTTCTGACCGACCCGCGCTGGCCGACGATCGTGATCTCGACGCCGGCGACCGGCGTGCCGCTGCGCGCGTCGACAACGCGGCCACCGACCGGTGTCGCGGGTCCGGACAGGGCGAGCGAGAGGACAGCCATGAACACTGGGAGCGGCGACATTGCCGGCCAGCATACCGTGCAACGCCGACTGGCGAGGACAGCGGCCTCCGGTCCGCCTCGCTCTGCTCACGCGTTTCGTCCGCCGATCGCTTTTCTGCTAGAGTCCGCATGCGGAGGCACACTCGATGGACAGCGAACCAAAGGACCGCAAGCACCTGATGAAAAGGCGCGAACTGCTTCAGCTTGGCATGGGCGGCATCGCGGCATTGGGGTCGAGTGGCCGGCCGATTGCCGCCGCCGCACAGACCCCGGGCTCGGGACAGGGGCCGCAGCCGCCGAAACCGCCGGCGCCGGACGCCGTAGCCAATCTCGCGGAGATGAGCGTCGAGGACTGGACCGAGCCATGGATCTGGCGGCCGTCCGAGTGGCCCAACCAGCCCCTTGCCCTGAACATCGTCGGCAACCCGCACCCGCCGCGGGCGACCTCGACGGGGAACCGGTTCACGCCGCTTTACAGCTTCAACGGGTCGAGCCCCGGGCCCACCATTCGACTGCGCGGCAACGAGCGTCTTCGCGTGACGCTCAGAAATCACCTCGGGCCGAATCTGAGCCGTGTGCCGAAAGGGGCCGCGGCGGACCCGTTCGAGGTGCGCCCCGATGTGCTCGACGCCACCTTCTGCCGTATGCAAAAGGCCGCTGGTAAGTCGTGTGCTGCCCCGCCGAATGCGAGGACCATCTTCGGGCACTTTCACGAGTTCTTCGAGGGAAGTCCGATCGAGCTGGTCGACACGAGCTGCCTCTCCGGTCACGTGAACGTCCCGCACGGGTCACACACGACGAACCTGCACACGCACGGGCTCCACGTGGAGCCCGGAAGCAACCCGAACGGCACGAGCGGCGACGACACGTTTCTGCGGATCCTGCCGCGTGCCGATGGGCAGACGCGCAAGACTTCGTCCGATCCCGCCTGCCGGGCGCTGGCGCCGCACGAGCGCATCGCCGAAGCGCAGTACGAGCATCAGCTCGGGAACGTGCAGCGGTCGCGCCGCCGGCCGGGTGCGCCGGCGCAGCCCCACGCGCCGGGCACGCACTGGTACCACCCGCACGCGCACGGTTCGACGCATGACCAGGTCGCCAGCGGCCTCGCGGGCTTCCTCATCGTGGAAGGCGATGTCGACGACGCGATCAATCGTGCGATGACGGGGAGCGATCGTCCGGATCCGTGCGTCAAGACGGGTCCGTACGATTATCGCGAGCGTCTGATGCTCATCCAACGCGTCGAGGTCTTCTCTGTCGATGCCGATGCGGGTCCCCGCCGCGGCCAGGCGCGCGTGGCGCCGCCGACCGCGATCAATGGGGGCTTCTCGCCGACGGCGATGTTCATGCGGCCGGGCGCCGTCGAACGCTGGCGCGTATTGAACGCGAGCGTGGATGGCCGCGGGTTCAAGTCCTTCATGGTGCTCGAGGGGCATTTCGTGTTCTCCGATCGCCAACTGTGGCGCGTGCTGCCCGGCGAGAAGGAGGGCGCACCGCGACGCTTCCAGGCGGCGACGCGGCAGGACGTGGCGGACGCGACGCGGCCGTTGTTTCAACTGTCGTTCGACGGAATCACGCTCGTGGAAGTCGAGAACGGCCGCGCGCGGCACACGATTCGCGATCTGTCGCGGCAAAACGCCGGACCGCGCAACCCGCTCGACCGCCAACCTGAGGCTGGCGAGGATCCGGCGCGTGCCATGCTCAAGAATGTGGAGGACTGCTATCGCGACGGCGACAGCCTCCGCAGTCTGTTCGTGCGGCCGAATCAGGTCTTTCTGACGAACGCGAATCGGGTCGACGTGTTGTTCAAGGCGCCGATCGATGCCGCGGGCAAGGTGTACACGGTCTTCGCGCAGGAGTTTCCGCTGCCGACCGACAACTTTCAGCAGCGCCTGCAGCTCGGCATCTCCAACGGACGCCAGAGTTTCACGCCCGGCAACCCCGCACCCATCGACGTCGTCGTCGGCTACATCAAGGTCACGGGCGACCCCGTGCCGGGCGGCGACTTCGACGTGATGAGCCTGCGCGACAAACTCCCCCCGGTGCCGCCGTATCTCCTGCCGGTCGAGGACAACGAACTGCAGGTGCCTGCGGCCGAGGCGACTCGACGCGGCGTGCCGGCTGGCAGCTTCCGGACTCGCGTGATCAGCTACTCAGGGTACGGCCCGACCGACTTTCCGCTAATCGAGGTGCCCGAAGGTTTCGCGCGACAGCATCCTGAGCTGAAGGGCCGCCTGTGGGACGAGATCGACGGAACCCGTGTGCTGCTGGCGCCTTTCTCGCGAACGATGGCGGTGAACGGCAAGTTCGACCTCGCGACGAATCCGAATCCGCCGGCGCCCGAAAAATTCGGGCATCACGATCCCCATCATCCCAAGACGCTCGTCGACACCAGCGAGGAGTGGGTGATCTACAACTGCTCGGTCTCCCTGTGGAGCCATACGAACAAGGACAAGTTCAAGCAGCCGGGGCAGTACGGCCTCCACTATCGGGCGTACCCGATCGGCCGCGCGGAAGGGCAGCAGCGATTCGCCCGCGATCCTGAATTCCAGATCACGACAAAGGGAGCCGATCACCCTTTCCACATCCATGTCAATCCGTGTTGGGTCACTCGCATCGACGTGCCGGATGAGCATGGCCGGCTGCACAATATCCTCGGTGCGCCGCAGTGGATGGATACCGTCTCGATCCCGAGAGGCGGCCGCGTGGTTTTCCGCTCGCGATTCGCCGACTACGTCGGGATGTGGGCGAACCATTGCCACATCCTGATGCACGAGGATCACGGCATGATGCAGGCGGTCGAGACAATGTCGCGCGCCGAGAACGCGAATTACCACCCACGAACGCGCGTCGCTTCGCATGCGATGTCAGTCGATGACGTGAACGGGATCTACCCGCCGGCGGGGCTCGAGTTGATGTACCGGCAGAGCCTGTCGTTCGTCGATTCGAGTCCCGAACTCGGGCAGGTGTTTCCCGGGTTTCCGTTGGACGTGCCGACGCTGGAGTAGACTTTACAGTCCCATCCGGCAGCGGCACGGCGGGCCATGCCCGGGTGCTGAAGCGGTTAGCGGCTGCCCCGCGAGGCCCGCAGCAGCGGCGCCAAGGCCAAGGCCAACGGCAAGTCGGCGGGAGCATGTCCTCAGTGTGATCCACCAGCTTGGTGTGATCCACCAGCTTGGTGAGTTCAAAGGAGTCTGTCTATGCGTATTTTGTCAATCGTTGCGATGGCGGCGCTCGTTGCAGGTCCGGTAGGAATGGGTGGGAACTCATTTACAAGCATCACCACACCCTTCATTGATAAAGCCCGGAAGTCTTGAGAGGATCGCCATCCAGTTTCGCAAGATATTCAT